>JABDJV010000162.1 GCA_013003295.1 Pyrinomonadaceae bacterium
GATCTACACTGGGAGCAATCTGACCTGCACAAAGCGGGAATCGTGTTTAGCCTGTTATTTCTGCCGGTTGCGAATCTGATCTTCTACGGCGCTTTATTAGCTTTGGTTATCGGCGGCTCAGAGATGTTCCTTTCATTCTGGGCTACCGGGGCGAGCGAAAGCATTTATTTTCTTTCTGAGTTGTTCACGCGGTAGAATGCCGCATGATGTTGGGTCGCATTCCCCGTTTTTGGTACCATCGGGTCACGCACAATTCCGTTACTTTTTTGGAGAAAAACAAAATGAAAAGAACCCTGGTATTTGTTACGGCGTTTGTTGTCGCTATTCTTGCGATTGGTTGTTCGGCAGAAGGGGAGCGAAAGCCAGTCAATATTGTTGCCGATAAGCCGACACCGGAAAAAACAGAAAACAATGTCGCTGAGAAACCGACACCGGAAAGCAACGGAATCAATGTTGTTGATGAACCAACCCGGGATAAAACGAGAAACGAACCTGAATGGGTGTTCAAAAAAACCGAAGGTCAGCAGATCATCTTCGAGAATGGAAAGAAAATAAACACGCGTCTTTACGAATTAAAGTATCTGCGTTCATTGGTAACAGAAACTGGTACGACATTCTTGATCCTCTCCGGACGCGGATGTACCGAGTGTGATGCGAATATCGGAATCTATATTCATAATCCGGCCGATGGCGATATGAAGGGCGAGGCCGAACAAATGCGTTACGCCTATCCGGGCAAGATTTCCTACTATGAGGACAATTCGCTTATTGCCGAATCAAGGATGTTTGCAGGCAATTGTCTGCCTGATAAAACGAATATGGTTATTTGGTATCAAAAAGAATTAAATGATGACAAGGAATGGGAATCCTCGGCATATATTGCCGAAATTATAAATGAAGAATTGGTTGGAAAAACGCTGGAAAAAGAACTTCCTGATATAAAAGTAAGCTTGGGACTGAAAAAGGCTAAAAAGTGTTTTGAAATTAAGGGTATCGATAGAACTTCGGAACCCTAACAAATCCGAACATGACGACTATATTTGAAAGATTTGCGCATTAAATGTGAACTTAGCATGGAGATCGAAATAGCTCTTGACGTGGGGTCCTCCGAAAAGAACCCCAGTTGATATCAGTCTTTTCCTAACGATCACCCGACGATCTATGTTGAGAAAATTGTTCGATCATAAAATCTCGCGACAGACGATATGCTTTCGGATACGGTTGATCATGCCCGGCATTTTTATGGATATGGAAGGAAGTTTTTGAAGCTGTATTTTCCCGGGCCTTCAAAACTTTTTTTAGGGCCTTTGCATTGGCGACAGGAACACCACCATCATTCAAACCATAGTGAAATTGCGCAGCCGGCAAACTATCGAGAAAGTACAGCGGCGAGGATGCGAGAATCTTGTGACGCACTATTTTTAATGATCCTTTTTGAGATCGAATCGAATCTGTTAAAAACCAATCGATAAACTGGGAAGCGCTTCCCCATCCCCGGCCAGGCTTCCATTTCTCCCAGAGCCCCCACCTGACCTGTTCCTTTAGGGACCATCCAAAAGTCCCCATGTTCGAAAACCATCCAGAAGGTCCCGCCCAATTTACTACGCTCCGGATACGTTTGTCCCTGACGCCCACAAGCAGCGCAACCGTTCCGCCTCTGCTTTTTCCAAATGCAGATATTCGACCGGCGTCTGCTTCAGTTACCTTACTCGTTACGAGATTCAGGAAGGCAATGGCATCATCGGCAGCACCATCCCAGGCATCGGCGGGTGATCCCTCGGAGACGAAAGTCTTGTCTTCTAAGACCAGGGTGTTTCCACGAAATGAGGGAACAGCGATGATCGGATTTGACCGATTGTCTCCAAACAATCTTGGCGTTTTGACCTTTGCGATATCAAACGGAGAATATCTTGCGTTTACGCCATGAAGTTCTAAAACGACCGGCGAATTTCCGCGATTTGCACCTTCGGGAACTAAAACCGCACCATAATGCTTTCTGTTTTGAACGGTGTGGCTAAACACACGAATCTGATATTTACGGCCGCCTAGCTGCATCTCGCTCTTGTGTTCTAC
>JABDJV010000174.1 GCA_013003295.1 Pyrinomonadaceae bacterium
GCTTTATAGCCGGGCTCATATCGGACAAGTTTTTCTTCAAGCTCGGTTAAGTCAAACCTTGCCAGCAATTTATCATCTTCGAGAGCAGCCGATGTCAGACGCTCTTCGGCCGCGGCGATCGTCTCGGCTGCATGTGCGATCTGATCATAAAACTTGCGCGTTAAGAAATGCGGCCGTAAAAAAGGGCTCAGCGGCCTCCCATCATAAACGAGCCAAAGCTCTTTTTGGATGGTGGTGAGTTTCCGGATCAAACCCGCGTCATTCTCGTACTTTGCCAGAAGCGCCTGGTTCAATTCCTCGATTTTGCGGTCAAATTCCATTCGCATATGGCTAAAAATGATACCAAATAAAAAGGCATCCTTTGCCTGGAGAAAGATGCCTTTGGTTTTTGAGTTAAAAGCCCGTACTATTTGCTCTTCAGCTTTCTATCCTTAAACGCTTCAAAAAACTCCGTGTGCCTGCTCGTCAGAGGGATCTTCCGTCCGGTAATGAACATGTGTTTTATCCGCGTTCTAACCTCGAGAATGTCGCCGTCAGTTACAACTATGTTGGCGACCTTTCCGACTTCGATCGAGCCAACCATTTTATCCACACCAAGAATCTGAGCAGGATAGAGAGTCACGCTCTTTAGTGCATCATCTTTCGAAAGTCCGTATGCCGAAGCCAGTCCGGCCTGGTACGGCAACTCACGAACATTTGCTCCATTGTTGCCGGTCGAAATACAAAACCTGACTCCGGCCTTTTGAAGTTTTGAGGGACTTTCGAAATTCGCATCATAAGGATCATCCCGGTTGGACGGATTGCTGTGAATTCGATTGTAGATCACCGGAATATTGTTTTTCTTTAATCCATCGACTTCTTTCCAAGCTTCGGCTCCGCCGTAAATAATGGCCTTCAATTTCATCTCTTCGACGAACTTAATGACCCCGCGAATATCCCTGGCCCTCTCGGCCGAAAAAACGATCGGCTTCTCTCCTCCGACATATGGGATCATCGCCTCCATCTTAAGGTTCGTTTTTGGCGTCGGAAGCGAATTATCTTTTGCAGCTGCGGCTTTTACAGACGCATACCTTTTCGCGCGTTCGAAAATATCTTTAAGATTTTTTACCCTTGTATCGCGGCGCTTTACGGCCTGGCTGAAATCGATCCTTCTTGGACCGGTTCGCGGATTAAAACCGGCAAAGGTGCTTATCCGGGGAAAACTTATCACCAGCCCAAACGTTGGAACCACCGTCATTTCATCCTGACTCGATCCGTTGAGATTAACAATTGCCGATTGCCCGGCGATCAGGGAGCCCCGGGGCATCGAATGCGCCATTGTAATTCCGTTGACGCGTGTAACATTGATATGAGACGTATGAGGATTCAGCCCAAGGATCGCTTTTGCGTTCGGATTGAAATTCCCCGTCTCAGCCACATCGACCGTTCCGATGACGGCATTTCCGATCTCCTGAAGGCCCATATTTGTTCCGGCGTCGATCATACCCGGATAAACGCTTAAGCCCGTTCCATCAATGCGCGTAGCACCGCCCGGAACCGAAACGTTGGCCCCCACAGAGGCAATTTTTCCATCCGAGATAACGATTGTTCCATTTGGGATCGTCGCTCCCGAAACCGTAACGATCCTTGCATTTGTAATTGCAAAAGTACCCGGGGTTCCGGTCAGGTTTTGCTGGGTCGGCCCATTTTGCGCGGCAATGGGAATCAACATCATTTGCGACGCGAGAAGCACGAACATGAACCTGTATAGCCGCGAACTTTGAATATTAAATCTTGAATTCATTATTTAATACCTCCTGCAGCTTTAGTCTTCTGCGTGGGTTTTGGCTTTGGTTTCGAATCTTTCTTGCCGGCCTTCCCTCGTTTATTCGGAGGTAAATTTGCTTCGAGCTTTTCCAGTCTTTTTCGCTCGGTTTCGAGATCCGAACGCTTTGAGATGTCTGCGTTGCGGTCAAAAAATATCTCGCCGTCGATAATCGTCGTTTCGGCTTTTGTGTAAACGCTGAATGGGTGTCCGCTCCAGATCGCAAGATCGGCGTCTTTGCCCACCTCGACCGAACCGGTCATTTTATCGATACCGAGCTGTTTCGCCGGATTTAACGTGATCATTTTCAAAGCCTCTTCTTCCGGCACGCCCCCGTATTTTATCGCCTTGGCGGCATCCAAATTCAAACGCCGAATTCTCTCACCG
The DNA here is from genome assembly GCA_013003295.1 of Pyrinomonadaceae bacterium. Lineage (GTDB taxonomy): Bacteria > Acidobacteriota > Blastocatellia > Pyrinomonadales > Pyrinomonadaceae > Aridibacter. The sequence continues at coordinate 2,192 of JABDJV010000174.1, forward strand.
GAATCGGAGTTTATTGAAACAAGAACGCCGTTCTTCCAAAGTATATAGGCGTTATGGGGAATCGTATCGTAGGCCTCCATTTTATAGCCCCAATAATCGACAAAGATAGACACGCCGGTTTTGTATTTAGCTATTTCCGGGGCGATCTTATATGCTTCGAGCCCGTGCTGCAGCGTCGACACGGTAAAGCCAAATTCATTCGCGAGTTTCATCAAATTCAAATGCTCGTCCGATCGATATCCGTGTGCATGGACCAAACGCTTCCCTTCCAGCACTTCGACGATCGGTTCCAATTCAACGCTGCGTTTTGGTGGGACCTTGGTTTTTCCCGCCCGGTATTTCTCCCAACTCTTTTTGTAATCGCGCGCTCGAACGAAGGCGTCTCTCATCGTTTCGAGGGTTCCCATACGCGTCGCCGGATAGCGTCTTGGCTGACCCGGTGCATTTCTGGCGCGTTTGACGTTTTCCCCCATCGCAAATTTGATTCCCGGAGGTGCTTCCGGGATCAGGAACTCTTCGATCGGTCTTCCGTATTTGAACTTCACAACCGTGTTGAGACCGCCGATCGGATTCGCCGATCCATGCATCAAATTTGCCGCTGTAACTCCGCCGCCCAAAGCCCTGTAGATCGTAATATCGGTCGGATTCAGCACGTCGCGGATTCTCGCCATCGAGGTGACCGCGTAAGAGATCTCGTTTACCGAATCAAGCATCGCATGAGAGTGAGCGTCAATAATTCCCGGGGTTACATACTTACCGCTGGCATCAATTACGCGTGCGTTTCCGGCACTCAGATTTTTACCAACACGAGTGATCTTGCCGTTTCGTACAAGAATATCGGTGTTAGCCTTCGTTCCATTGGCGGCCGTCATTACGGTGGCGTTTTTGATCAAGATATTCTGACCGTATGCAATTAACGGGAATAGCAAACAAATGGAGATCATTACCAAATATATTGAATTTCTTTTCATTTTTATTCTTCCTGCAAAAAGATCAGCAAAGCACGCGAAACTCCGGTTCAACACCTCTGCGCCCTGGAATCCCGTCCAGATTCTATGGAGTTTTGGTTCCGGTAAACGCTGCCGGCCCTTGATCGCTGGTGGCAGTTCCCTCGACGTTGTTTCCGTCAACGGTTCCGCTGAACGAAACGTTGAGCTCTTGCCCCCCAACGGACAATGTGACGTCAAAAGAAAAACCGTCAGCCGTAGCCTCTCCATTTTTAATAGAAGCTGTACCGAAAAAGTCGGATGTTATCGTCCCTGACAATGTGCTTCCCTGCTGATTTAAAACCAACGTAGCGGCAATACTCTGTCCAGGGGGCTCAATCGTCAGGTTCCAGGTACCGCCGACCTGAGCGGTTTTCGCGGTTCCACCGCCGGTAGATTTTGCCGCAGCTTTTTTCTTGGACGGCTTTTTCTGTTCAAACAGTTTTCCATCGACAAATACATGTGTTACCTGGCGGTCCTTTGAAAAAATGTCGCCCTTTATCACGACCAGGTTTGCGATCTTACCGTTCTCGATCGAGCCAAGCTGGCTATCAACGCCTAAGATCTCGGCAGCATCGAGAGTCATCGCACGAATCGCGTCAGCTTTCGATAAGCCGTTTTTTGTTGCTTCTTCGGCATTTGCGAAATAATCCTTGATATTCTTTATCCCGCCAGACTGAAAAGCGAATTTCACGCCTGCTCTTTTTAATCTCGCCGCAGCTTTTGGCACTTCAGCGCGGAGCCTCAATACCCTTAGTGGCTCGGGATCAGCCTCTTTGTGTTCAGAAAGCGTCCGTTTTGGGAAGTTTAGAGATAGCAAAACGGCTGCATTCCGGGCTTTTAGTCTGCCCGCCAGCTTGCCTGCCTCCTGACCACCCGAAATTATCAGCTTGAGATCAAATTCTTTTGCCAGATCAAGCGTTCTTATGATCTCCCTTTCGGTATTGGCATTAAAAACGATCGGCATCTGCCCATTCACGATCGGAATCAACGCCTCCAGCGAAGGGTCTGCTTCCGGGCGTTTAATCCCGCGAGGATTTTTCGCGTACATTTTTTTTATCTCATCGAGTCTCTTGGCGTCGTAAAACATTTGCCTCAGCGCCGCAAACGTCCCCATCAGCGAAGTCGGGAAAACTCCTCCGCGATTTGTCCGATAGGTTACATGCTGAGCAAAAGCGGGCGTGAGGATCATCGACGAAACCGATTCACCGGCGAGATTTATCACCGCCGATTGGCCATTAAATATGCCGTCAGGATATCTTGTTAGAACGGTCGTAAAGCCATTATTTCTTTGACTCGCAAACTGCGCGTCGCCTGCCTTCAGCTTTTCGCTCACCATTCGTTCGGGCCGCAGTACGGCCGGATAGTTTGAATTCGACGTTTGTCGGTTTTGCTGATTCGCCTGCGGCCGCGCCGGAGTTGTCGGAATGCCGAGGTTTGTGTCCGCATCGATCAAGCCGGGATAAACGGTCAACCCCTTACCGTCAAAAACCTTTGCATCCGCCGGCACGCTAGCGCCTGCGCCGACCGATTCGATCAGACCGTCCCTGAGTACAACCGTTCCGCTGGGAATCGTTGCACCCGATACCGTTACGATTTGGGCATTTGTGATCGCGTAGGCGCCGTCTTGGGCGCTGACGGAAATAGCAAGAAAAACGAATGCAAAAATTGCGACAGAAAACCGCAAGAAATGTTTCTTCATAACTTTATTAGCCGGATGAATTGTAATTTTGAACTGCTTTATTTACGAAGGATAATACAAAAAGTTTCAGAATGGAAAAGCAAAGTACCGGGAGCGCGGGCATCCCTGCCCGCAATGAGTGCAAAGCACGAACAATGTCTATCATCTACGTAGATCGTTCTTGGCAGGGCATTTCTAC
>JABDJV010000183.1 GCA_013003295.1 Pyrinomonadaceae bacterium
GGAGACAGGAGAGCGTAGTAATTTCTGATCAATGATCAATGATCAATGATCAATGATCAATGGTCAATGAACTATCATGTGTGGAATTAACGGAATAGCATTTTCAGCAAGAAGCGGTCGTCAGGTTGACGAGCGTGTTTTGTGTGCTATGCGTGATGTGATCACACACCGCGGACCGGATGATCGCGGAGTCTATATCAAAGCCAATATAGGTCTCGGGCACCGCCGCTTAAGTATTGTCGACGTTGCTCACGGACATCAGCCGATGTTCAATTCCGATAAAACAACGACCCTTGTATTTAACGGCGAAATTTACAATCATGGCGATCACCGCGACGAGCTTGAAGCCAAAGGCTACAAGTATGAGACTACATCAGACACCGAGACGATTCTTTATTTGTATGAAGAGTATGGATTTGAATGTGTAGAAAAACTGCGCGGGATGTTTGCCTTTGCAGTGTGGGATGAGCGAAAAAACCAACTGTTTATTGCCAGGGACCGCGTTGGGATCAAACCGCTCTATTACGTCCATGACGATCAGGGGAATTTATTTTTTGCATCAGAAATTAAATCTTTGACCGAGGCAAAGGCGGTTAAGCCAAACCTCAATTACGATGCACTTCCGGACCAACTCGCAAATCATGGCACTTCCTATGACGAGACGCTGTATGAGGGAGTAAAGCGATTAATGCCGGGGCACTTTCTGGTTTGGAAAGACGGCGAGATCTCGATCAAAAAGTATTGGAATCTCGAATATGAGCCGAAGCATTTTGGCCTGTCGGATCAAGACTATGTGGAGCAATGGCTTGCCGAATTCAAGGAATCCGTCAGACTGCGTTTAATGGCAGACGTTCCTCTCGGAATGTTTTTGTCGGGAGGAATCGATTCCTCAGCGATCGCCGCTGTGATGTCGGAATTGGTTTCCGAGCCGATCAAGACCTTCTCGGTTGGCTTCAAAGAACGGGAAGCAAATGAATTCAAATATGCGCGAATGGTATCCGAAAAATTCGGAACGGATCACCACGAAATAACGATCACGCCCGAGCAGTTTTTTTCGAAGCTGCCGGATTTGATATGGCACGAAGATGAGCCGCTTGGATTTGTCGCCTCCGTTCCACTCTATTTCGTTTCTGAGCTTGCCCAAAAGCATGTGAAGGTTGTTCTTACGGGCGAGGGCAGTGATGAAATGATGGCCGGATATGCCCGTTATTACAAGGGTTTGAAGCTCCTTGAGTACGGAAAAAAGTATGAAAGCCTGACGCCGTCGTTTGTTAGAAGCGTGGTGAGATCGGGGCTTCGAACTCTGCCAAACAGACTAAACAAAAAGCTGAATCGTACGTTTTTGAGCCTCGATTCCGATGTCGAGAGTTTGTATTTTGACAATTTTGCGATCTTTAACAAAGCCAATCAGGATCAGCTTCTAAGTGATGAAACAAAGTCTCGAATTTCTGATAGAGATCCGTACCAGCACATCATTCATTGGTTTGAAAAAGAAAACGCCGAAGAGCTGCTGGACAAGCTGCTGTATGTCGATACAAAAACGTATTTGCATGAGCTTTTGATGAAGCAGGATCAAATGTCTATGGCTGCTTCAATTGAATCACGTGTACCATTTTTGGATCATGAGTTGGTAGAGTTTACGGCAAAAATGCCGACAAGCCTAAAACTCCGCGGAACAGATACCAAGTGGATTTTAAGGGAAGCGATGAAGGGAATTCTGCCAAAGGAAATCCTGTCACGCGAAAAAATGGGATTTCCGGTTCCGATCGGTTCCTGGTTTAGAAACGAGTTTCAATATTTGATCAGGGAGTTTGTGCTTGGCGAGCGGGCCCTCGCGCGCGGAATCTTCAATGCGGATTTTGTCAGGCAGCTTGCCGAGCGTCATTTTTCTGGTGAAAACCACGATTTAAGACTTTTATTTCTATTGAACTTCGAGATCTGGCAGCGGCAAATATTGGAAGGTGAAGAAGTTAAGATCTCCCTCGATGAAAAATGAAACTAGTTTTGTTTTCCAGAGTCCCGCGTTGGTATTCGTTCAAAAATGAGCGTCTGGTCTCTCACTTGGCGGCAGAAGGTTTTCGGGTCGTGGGAGTTGTTGTTGAAGAGGTTCCAACTGTAAAAGCCCTTCAGGAATGGACAAAAAAACTGGGATTCGGCGTCTTTGTAAAAAAAGCGGTGCAAAGACTGAAAGGGAAAGGGAACGTTTCCGGCGACCTTCAGAAAGGCACCGGGAGCCAGCTTTCGAAAGCGGACATCTCTCCAGACGTCTACCACTTTAAGTCTCATAATTCTCCCGAGTGTATTGAAAAAGTTAAACAGCTGGCTCCCGACGTAATAGTTTTGCGCGGCTGCGGGATCATTAAACCGGCGATGCTTGACGTACCAAAGATCGGCGTCATCAACCCGCATTATGCACTGCTTCCCGAATTTCGCGGGATGGATGTGACCGAGTGGTCAGCGCTTCATGGTGAACCAATTGCTGTTAGCGTTCATTCGGTCAACAAAGGGGTTGATACCGGAACGGTTTTGAAGTCGGAACTCATCGAGCCGACTCCTGAAGATACGGTTGGCAGCCTGCGTGATAAAAGTGCAGCGTTGGCGGTAAAGCTGCTAAGTGCGGCGCTTGTAGATCTCCGCGACGGTAAGGAATTTCCCAAAAATCAGATGAACGATGGCGGACGGCAGTTTTTTAAAATGCATCCGCGGTTGAAAGAGCTGGCGAATCAACGCCTGCGGTTGTTTACAGGGAAAGCCCGGGAATATGCAAAAAATAATGCAAAGGTAAGATCCGATCTTGAAACTCAAAATTAGATGACTTAACTTGCCACTTACTTTAGCTAGTGGGCAAAGGGTTTAGTAGGAAAGGCTTTAGCCGAAATCAGATATATTCTATTTCAGTTCGCTTTGGCCTAATAGATTGTTTGGCTAAAGCCAAGAAAAGGGAAGGAATCGATCCACTAGCTAAAGCTAGTGGCAAGTTAGCTAAAGCTAGTGGCAAAGTTAGCTAAGGCTGGTAGAAAGTGATGAAAAAGAGAATAAAAAATGCTCGATAAACTCCAAAAAATTCCGGCAAAGAGATTAGCTGGTGCCGCGCTTCGCAATGCACGTCCATCGCATCTCAATCTGTGGCGGAAGGATTTTTTGTGGAGCCGGAAAAACCCCAATCTATCTGCAGTTCATCTACGGGAGACATTTGATTGGTTAAAGCATGCCCATGACGCCTGCGGAGGAAAGGGAGTCTCAGGCGGCTACTCCGTGATCGACGGTTGGCTGCCGCCATATCCCGAAACGACCGGATACATAATTCCTACTTTTTACGATTACGCCGAGTGGACCGGAACCGATGAATGGTGGCAGCGGGCGGAAGCTATGGCCGAGTGGGAGATTGAAGTTCAAATGCCAAATGGTGCCGTCCAGGCCGGGCTGTTCGAAACCGGGAAAGAGCAAATTCCTGCGGTTTTTAATACGGGCCAGGTGATCTTAGGTTGGTGCCGCGCATACACCGAGGCGAAAGAGGAAAAATATTTGCAGGCGGCGACGCGTGCGGGGGATTGGCTGATCTCGGTTCAGGCCGACGATGGTTCGTGGAAGTTTGAAAGCCAGGAAACAGAAACGAATGTGCATGCTTATGACGTGCGAACAGCCTGGAGCCTATTAGAAATTTACGATATTACAAAAGAAGAAAAATATCGTCAGTCAGCCGAAAAACAGATTGACTGGACGCTTTTGCAGCAAAAGAAGAACGGCTGGTTTGAAAATAACGCTTTTTTTACATCAGCAGACAAATGGACCGCACCGTTTACGCATACGATCGCGTATGTGTGCGAAGGCTTGCAGGAAGCCTATCGAATCCTTGGAAAAGAGGAGTATTTTACCGCCTACGAAAAGACTGCAAAAAGGCTTATGCGGATTTTCGAATTGCGGCGGTTCATGGCAGGGGATTTTAACGAAAAATGGAGATCCTCGAGCAAATACAGCTGCCTCACCGGCAACGCTCAAATTGCCGGTATCTGGCTTAAACTTTTTCAGACGAATAGTGATGTTCGTTATCTCAACGCCGCGTTAAAGCTAAACGA
>JABDJV010000197.1 GCA_013003295.1 Pyrinomonadaceae bacterium
TTCTTTCAATAGTGCTTCTTCATAAATCGCGGGATCGATTCTGAGCATCAAATTGTCTTTGTTTACGCCGACACACATCTTTTCGTCGACCATAAAACACAATCCGCCCATCATCTTTTTTTCCTCAAACTCTACGCCGTTTGATGAAAAATAATCGCTGACCCGCAACGCCAGTGTTTCTGAATAAGCCATACTTTTATAGTCTGCGAAGTCTTTAAGTCTCGGAAGTCAAGCCAGTCGAGTTTAACTTCCAAGACTTCCCAGACTTCCGGGACTTCCCAGACTTCCTAGACTGCCCCGACTTCCTCGACTAATTTCTACATATCCGGCTCATCTGCCGAAGGTCCATAGATCTGCGGAACCGGAATATCCAATAGTCGCAAATAAACCGACAGCTGTCCGCGATGGTGAACCATATGATTCATCACAAACCCTCGCATAACCGCAGCTTTTGGCATGGTCATGTATGTCTTGTCGCCATCCTTCATCGTCCAGTTCTTCATAATGTCTTCATCGCTGACACCGTTTAGGATCTCAATAGCCGCTTTAATATTTGTATCAAACTTCTCAAGAAGGCCCGCCGAGCTGGTAGCCGGCTCCGGCTTATAATCCATTTCGGCAAAGTCTAAAACGTCCTGCATAATTGTCGCCCCGGTCCATTCAAACGTTTCGGCGACGTGGCCGGCAAGTCGCCCTAAAGTCATCGACTTCTCATGGGGTTGCCATTCAAATTTATCTTCCGGAACCCTTTCGAGCAATTTTCTCGCGATTCCCGCTTCATGCTCCATTTCCATTGCCAATACCTGACCTACCGTTGGTCTTGCTTCTGCTGCTTCCATTTTCTTACTCCTTTGTTTTACTACTTAAATTATCGATTCGATTACTAAACGAATCAGAACAAAAAAATTGGACACCCTGGTCCACTTTTTCAACGCAACTCCGACCAAAATCCGATCGCACCCATTTATCGGGTTGAGAAATGCTACACAAGTCGGCTGCATTATCTCCCATTTTATTTAGGGTCTTATAAATTCATAACGGTAATTATACCCCGTTATTCGGCAAATTGATCACAAAAAACCCGCATTGTGATCAAGATCGCTGGTCACTCTTGTACAAATTCAGCATCCAATTAACGCCAAATTTATCAGTCACCATCCCGAATCTCGCTCCCCAAAACTGGTCTTCCAGCGGCATTACCGCCGTGCCGCCCTCCGACAGCTTTTCAAAGCATTTGGTTTGCTCATCCTCAGTCGAGCATTCAACATTCAGCTGAATATTATTGCCGATATCAGGCTTATGCTCCGGCCCTAGATCAGAAGCCATGATCAGCAGGTCTCCGATTGAGAGCCTTCCATGCAAGACCTTGTTCTTCATGTCGTCGGAGACGTTCTCCTCCATTGGAGAACCGGCATAGCGCGAAATATCGAGTTCGCCTCCAAATGCATTTCTATAGAATTCGAGCGCTTCCTCGCAGTTTCCTTCAAAACTCAAATATGGAACTACTTTCATTGATTCTCCTTTCCTTTTGATGATCCCTTTTCAAGGCTTTCGGCTCTCGCCTTTAGCTTTTGATTCCAATCCTTCGCAAACTCTTCGATGTCAAAAAACATAGACATAAATATCTTGGCTATCCAACTTTTAACGATGCTCTTGTCGGTTGTCGTGATCACGGTCCTTCCATAACTGACCGGTTTGATCTCTCCAAGCCATTGACCATCGACGCCGCTCGGCGTTGCGTATTTTATCTCCAGGGTTTTCGGTTTTTCTTTTCGAACAAAATAAAAATCGATCGGGCCGACATCTTTTACGATCTCAACCCATCGATTTTCGTCGATTATCTTAACGGCGGACAGCTTATCCTGCCATTCCGTATATTTTTCGCGTTCGGTCAGTACCTTCCAGACAGTTTCTGCAGACGCATCAATTTCCGTTTCCTGAGTAAAACTCTTTTCGGCCGGGATCAAAACTCCGCCAAGAACAAACCCAATTCCAAGCAGGCAGACAAGACCCAAAACGAATGCGATCAAAATTCTTGATAGTTTCATTCGCTCATCTCCTGTGTTTTGAATTGGTCAGATATTTGGCTTGTTATTCCTTTGAAACCGGCTGCCATGCAAGCGCCACCTTGCGGATATTAATGTCCATCTTCTTTGGAAATATCTCTACGGTTTCGACCTCGATCAGATCAGAGTTTTGAAATTTAACCAGCTTTTCCTCGATCTCGGCTTCGATATCGGCAAGTTTTACCTCGATGTCTTCAACCGATTTTGCGGCAGCGGCCGCTTCGCGTCTTTCCCTCATTTGCGTGCCGATCTTTGTTGCCTGGCGTCCAATTCCGCTATAGCTTCGGCGGCTGCCAAACAGGGATCCAAGAATCGTGGTACCGATCGAGATCGCTGTTCCGACCGCATGCGAAGTAGCCTGAGAAGATTGCGTCGCGGCTTTTGCCATCGCGCGCTCATGAGCTTTTTCGAGAGAGACAATTTCCTTTTCGTAATCGTCCCGGATCTTTTCAATAAACTCATCACGCTTTTCCCGGGCTTCCTGGGCGATCCGAATTTTGAAGGCGCGTTCATCTTCGCCCGACTGCGAAACTGCATCCAGAGAAGGACAGGTGTAAACCGTCAAAGGTTTTTCCTTATAGAGCCAGTTTTTAAAATCGGTTGTCCAGATCTTCACTGCCTTGGTCGAGACTTCGGTTTCAAGCTGTCCAAATCCAAGCCCGTCGCGCGGATCCGATTCGAGCTCGTCAAGTGCCCAGTCAAGGGCCTCGGCTTCATTCCAATTCACGTATTCGGCAACCGGCGCCACGAACATCTGCTCGCGGGATTCGTTGATATCAAGCTTGTTATCTTTATAGGTAACATCGGCGCTTCCCAAAACCGCAGGCTGATAAGCTTCGCCGTGTCCCGGGATAAAAACCTGGGAAATATCGGGATCAAGCACCGGCCGCGAACCAACATTTGACGGCACTGCTGCTCCTGCCGCTCCTGCCGCAGCTGTATCCTCGCTCGAACTCTCACCCATGTCCTGATCACCGATCAATTCTTTAAAACGGTTACGCATAATTGGGCCCGCAAGATACGAAAGTGCCCAGCGCGTGTGAAACAATATCGGGTTTGCCGCAGATGTGTTGTTAAGCATAAAGACCCGCTTCCCTAAGCCGGCGAGTTTTTTACTCATCTCGCCTTTATCCGCGCCGCTGTTTGCGGTAAGCAATCCTTGAAGCACCTTTTCCTTGTCGCGTTCGGTTTGAAGTCTGCCGATAAACCACGTCCCTACATTACTTAAAGCCTTGTAATCCAGATCGCCCGGGTTCTGCGTGGCAAGCAATAGCCCGACACCAAACGCACGTGCCTGTTTTAATAATGTAAGAAATAGTTTTTTCGACGGCGGATTTGCCACCGGAGGAAGATACCCAAAGATCTCGTCCATATAGAAAAGCGCGCGGAGACTCGAAGTTCCCGATTGCGAACGCATCCATGAAACGAGTTCGTTTAAAAGGAGGGTAACAAAAAACATTCTCTCTTGATCAGAAAGATGAGCGATCGAAAGGATGGAGATCTTTGGCTTGCCGGATTCGTTATACAAAAGGTCACCAATATTGATGTTGTCGCCTTTTGTCCAAACAGAGAATTGCGGCGACGCGATAAGACTGTTGATCTGAGTAGCGAGTTTGAAGCGGTCGTCTTTGGGATAATAGGCTTCGAGGTCGAATGCGCCGATCTTATTCATCGGCGGATCCTGAATAAGCGAGATCAATTGCTCGATCGTTACGTTTCTGCCTGCCGTCCATTCGCTCTGAATAATATTTGAAAGTAGAATGTGCTCTTTGTCGGTAAGCGGATCGGCATCGATTCCGAGCAGGCCGAGAAGCCCGCTGACCAGGGTCGAGGTCCTTTCGGCCAGAAGCTCAAAGTCTTCGGTGTCGTGCGGTTTGTCAAATGATTTCAGGATCGATATCGGTCGGCCCGATGTACTTCCGGGTGTGTACAAAACCCGCTCAGCAGAATCCTCAAACATCTTGATTCGCTCCGGCGACTGCCCCCAATCTGCGAGGCCGTTTTTCCACATTTCAGCGGTCTTTTCGGCGAGTTCTTCAACCGAAACGCCTTTTTGCGCAGCTTCATCAGGGCTGACCCATGGCTGAAACTCCTCTTTTGTTAATCCCGGGAAGGTCAGCAGCAAGTTTGTAAGATCGCCTTTCGGATCCACAACGATCACGGGCACATTGTCTATCGCCGCTTCTTCAAGCAGCGAAACGCAGAGCCCCGTTTTACCGGATCCGGTCATCCCCATACAAACGCCGTGCGTGGTCAAATGTTTAGATTCATAAAGAGTGAGATTTTCGGTGATCTCCTGATTGTCGGAATCGTATTCCTTACCTAAATAAAATAGCCCTAATTTCTCGTAATTTTCGTTCATTATATTTTAGTATCTTCCTGGTTTAGTTTAATTTTAGGGGTCTTCCGTCTTCGGTTGTTCTGCCCTTTCGCGTGCGAAATTCCCAAGGCGGCATCGGATTTTTATCTCTCCACAAACCGCTTTTATTTTCGCGGGCAAATTCTTCCGCTTTTGAATAGATCAGCCGTTCGGCTGGAGTCTGTTGATTTTGGTGGCGTTTGTAATGCCACGCATATCCTTGCTTTATTTGCGCGACATTGAGATTCACGCCGTCCACCAAAACTTCGCCGACAATCCGCTGATACCTGTCAACATCTTTTCCGATAATGATAGCATTTTTCCGGAAAGCAAGTTCCGACAAATTTTGCCTCGATTTTCTACCAAACGGCTGGTTAAACTCCGGCGCATCGATCGTCGCCAAGCGAATTTTTCTCTGTACTCCATCGTGTTTAAAAACAACCGTCAGAGTGTCGCCGTCATTAACCCCGACAACCTCTGCAATGCGCTTGTCTTCGACCGCTTCCGGCTGAACAAAACAGGTGGAGAGAAAAACAATGCTGACGACGATAAGTTTTGCAAAAATCTGCATTTAACCTCTGCTCAGAAAAGGATCCGCACACTTAATTTATTGGGGTAGAGGAATTATACAACGTAGGGCTTTTTCTGCAACAAATTGTGCCAAAACGGAGGTTCTCAGGGGGTGTTCTTGCTAATTCGTTCTATTGAAATTAAAGTAGTAGGATCCAAAGAGACAATCCACACTTATTTTCTTATGGCAGTCGCGACGAAAAGAAAAAAAACCGAAGGCATGGAAAAGCTTGAGTTTCTTACCGATAAGGCCACGCGCCTGGTTTACGAACTCGAAGCGGAGGAAAAGCAAATGTCTGAAATGCGGCGGGATCTTCTGGAACTCCAAAAACAGAAAGAATCTATAGCCGGAGAGAACAACGCCGCTAAGCTGAAACTCTCATCGCTTCAGGAAGAAAAAGAAATCATCGATAAAAAGATCTCCACTCTGCTCGAGGCCTTGAATAAGCTTTCAATTGAGGAGTAATAAGTAATACGTGATTCGTTGTTCGCGACACGTAATTCGCTAAGACTCGTCATATCCTGTCCGGCCGCCGGAGCGCAGGCATCCCTGCCTGCAATAAGCGCTAGCGCAAACAACCGCTGTCATCTAAATATTCGTCATACAAAACGGTCTTCTGTCTCGTGTTCCGCCGGAGCGCAGGCATCCCTGCCTGCAATAAGCGCAAAAGCGCGAACAACCGCTGTCATCCGAATATTCTCACCCCAAACACCTTCCCTATCTAACGCTGTTCTGTCTCCTGCCTCCTGTCTCCTATTTCCCAATCGCCTCTCTTAAAAAATCATTCAATGGCTTCATCGCCTTAAACACCCTTACCGCATACTTATCAAACTTCGGATCGGTAACCGTCTTCTGCGGGATCTTCTCGTGATAGGCGACAAAACTCTTCAGCCGCAAATACTCGATCATCTCGTGATCCTTCGGAAAACCCTTGGGTGCGGTTTTGAGTTTGTCTCCGCGTATTTCACCAAAGTATTCCTTAAACTTCTTCGCTTTCGGAATCTTCAAAAAATCTTTCGAACGCTTAACCACAGCGTTTCGAATCGCCAAAAGCTCCTTTGACTGCGGCATATATTTTCCGCCCGCGAGCATCGATCCCTTCGGCTGTATATGCACGTAATAACCGGCTCCTTCCATCTTCGTCGCGCCGGGCGAGATCGAAGCCCCAAACGCCAATTTATATGGGCTTTTATCCTTTGAAAAACGCACATCCCGGTAAATTCGAAAAACCGCCTTCTTTGGATCCGTTCCAATTATTTCCGGATCAAATTTAGAGATACCGGCGATCAGTTTTTCGACCAGTCCGATAAAATCCTCACGCGCCGCTTCATATTCCGGTTTGTTCGCCTGGAACCAATCCCGGTTATTGTTCTTCTCAAGCTTCTTTAAAAATGTCAGAACCTTTTTCATAAAACCTCTCTGATTATTGTATTTCCCTAGTTAGACGCACAAACGCCCGCGCAATGGACAAAAAGATGATTTGTTTGCCGATAATAGCACGATGATCAATTGGTCGTTTTGCTCGAGGAAATGGTTGGGCGTTAAATTTGGTTCGTCGTATAACTGGTAAAAACACGACTGACCGGTTGGCAGCTCATGTAATGAGCGCCCAGCATGGAGCCCACACCGCTCCGGTGTGGGGAAAATCCGATAAATCAGCCGGAGCTGTCGTAGATAGCGACAGCCTATCACCCGTTTCACGGGCTCGCTACATATTTGATCAATACCCATAGCTAACGCTATGGGCTAGATGCTATCCGTCCGCCTACGCGGGCGGCAGAAATTAGAAGTCACACACAGGTAGGGCTACGGCTGACCGATGGCGGCTCATGTAATGAGCGCCCAGCATGGAGCCCACACCGCTCCGGTGTGGGGAAAATCCGATGAATCAGCCGGAGCTATCGTAGATAGCGACAGCCTATCACCTGTTTCACGGGCTTGGCACGTTCTGACCAATACCGATAGCTCACGCTTGGGCTACGGTTATTGGTCAATGAACAATGTCAATGGACGTCTCCGCCCATTCCCGCAGTTTCTTATTACTCCCGCGAACATCCGGCGGCACAGAATAATACGGCATCCGGCCATGCTTTTCGGATCCAGCAGATTCAAAAATGCTCAGATTCGTTTCATCCGCCTTTAAGAAAAGACCGCCCGCGGAATCGATGATCCCAAACATCTTTCCTCCCTCAAAAATTCCAAACCCGCCAAACATCTTCCGGCTTGAAACATCTCCGAGCGGGCTTAAGATCCGTAATACTTCGTCAGCTTCCTTCGGCGCATCTGCCGACATTTTGTCGCCTTTCCTTCCCATTTTTTCTTTCCCTAAATCGATTTGGCATTTCTGAATCTATCTTTTCAAAATAGACAATCTACCAAATCTCAATCTTAACGTGAACAATTTAACTCATTTTTTGAAAGTGTGATGGCTCGCTTTTTCAACCACCTTCTTTGCCGTCGTAGATGGCGTCAGCAATTAGCCCATAGTGATGCCTAAGGCAAAACTATGGGTTAAATCGGCGAATCATTCTGAGCCCGCGTATCCGGGTGCCAGTAGAATCCGCAAGATACGCGGCGGAAGGTTCGACTCCTTCAGAGTCGGATGGCATTCTTTGTTTGGTCCTGGGGTTAAACTGTCGCTCACCCCAGGCCACTTTCTTTATCGCCTTCAGCCATTCCGGAACCATAGAAGTGATTCTATTACCACCTCTTGTTCGGAAAATTTTCCATGGTTTTATCAGGTATTAGGCGATTGCTTACCGCTGCTTCTAAAACTTCAAAGTGATCATCGCGATCGTTGCTCCGGTTGGGTCGGTGATCATCCCAAAGCGCCCGGTTCCGGGAATGTCCGTTGCCGGCACAACAACCGTGCCGCCATTCTCGGTTGCTTTTTGCAGTGAATCGTCAATATCATCAACCGAAATATAAGACATCCAATGTGACGGAACCTCGCTCATTTCGGGCGGTTTTTTATACATTCCTCCAAACTGTTTTTCGCCGCCCAGATGGATCTCCGTATACTCCATCTCGGTGCTGTCGCTCTCTTTATATTCCCACCCAAAAAGCGCCGAATAGAAAGATTTCGCGGCTTCAAGATCCGAAGTTGAAAGCTCCGTCCAACAGATTTCTCCGTGTTTTGGCATTTCCATATGCTCAGCTGTGCCTTGTTCTGACATTTTTTTTTCCTCCGTTGATAGATTTCGATTATTATACCCCTAAAACCGCAATACGAAAGAACTTTTTGGAGTGGATATGAATGAAACCAGAAGTCATGAGCACAGTGTCAAATTGAGCGCCGGCGCAGAGAGAGTGTTTGATGCACTGATCAGTCCAGCGGCGATATGCCGTTGGTGGCAGGCGAGTTCGGCGATCGTCATACCAAAACCCGGCGGGATCTGGGCCGGAACCTGGGGAGACACTGAAGACCCGGATTACATCACAATCTTCAGGATGACCACATTTGAACGCCCAAAAAGGATCGTTTTTGATGAGGCTGAATATATTGCAAAAGCAGGACCGCCGCCGTTTGAATTAAAAACCGTGACGACGTTTGAGATCGAGCCTATCTCGGAAAACAAATGTATTCTGAAAGTAATTCAAACCGGGTTCCCGGCGGAAAGTGTTGCCGATGAGTTTTACGCAGCTTGCGAAACGGGTTGGAAAGATACGTTTGACGGTATGAAAAACTATATAGATGCGCTTAATTCTTAAAAGCCGGATTATAGATCAGACCGATAATGTTACCCCACGGATCCTTCACACTTGCAGCTTTGATATCGCCTCCCACGTTTTCGGGTTTTTCATGCTCGGTCGCACCTGCGTCGATAAATCGCTTATACATTGCTTCAATATCTTCCACGGCCCAATAAGTTGTTGAACCATTACCCTTTATGGATTTTTTTCCTTCTTCGGGCTGGAGACCGAGTTCATATCCGCCGATATCAAACCCAACGTAGAACGATTCCTTAAAATAAGGTTCTTTGCCAAATGCTTTTGAATACCATACGGCAGCTTTTTCTATGTCTGACACTTTGTAAGCCAGTGTAGCAAGACCCCTGAAGCCGTTTGCCGTTTGTTCCAATGTTTCCGAAACCGGGACCTCCATATGCATGATCATTTTCCACTTATTGCCCTTTTTCACCCAAGTCGAGGTGTGGTAGGAATTTCCCGTGACATCTTTTCCTTTGTAGGATCCTTTTATATAAGCCTTATAGATGATCGTTCCGACATTGTTTGATGGAAATTTCACGAGTATGTTTGAGAATTCATACTCCTGCAAAACGGCATATGAAAAACCTTCGATCTCCGTTTTCCGGTCGATGTATCCGCCACCGTTTACGCCGTGAAAATCCTTATGAAAAAGGGTCGGCAGTACATCCATTTTCTTTGCTTTTAATGAATCGTAGAAAAAGCGCTCCTGTTTGATGATCTCCTGCGCTTTTTGTGAAAAGGCATTACCCGATAAAACTAAGCAACAAATAAAAATGTATGTGGTTTTTCGCATGTTTTTATGAATTCCTTTCGGGCACTGTTGTTAAGTTTTCGCAAATCTCCGGCGGTTTCTTTTCCGAGCCTTTTCGGCCTCGATCTCCCGGTTTTTCGGCGGTGCATTTGTTTTGAGCGAATCAAGGAGTTTTTGTGAAGAGACAGAGATCTCCTTGATGGCCTTTTCAAATGCGGGACCATTTACCACAGAAGGCTTGCTAAAACCGCTTATTTTTCTAACGTACTGAATTGTCGCCGCCTGAACCTCGTCTGCCGTTGCAGGAGGCTCAAAATTGTAAAGCGTTTTGATATTTCTACACATAGTTACCGCCTGAATTTGTTGAAATCGAATTGAAAGGTTATTTTAGCACCATGAAAAAGCAAACAGTAGTTCATACCCCTACGAAGGATCTAGGCGAGAGTATCGATTTTTACAAACGGCTTGAATTCGAAATGTTGTCGGAAAAGGATCCGACAGTTTTTACCGATGGAAAGGCATTGGTGGAAATAAACCCGATCCGGCACGCGCGCGCCGGAATCAAGATGTACGCTGAGGATTGGTCTGAAAATCTTCCCTCTCCGGACGAGGTCGGCAAGATCCTCGAGACCGATGACGGCTATTTGCTTTGTGACCCAAATGGAGTGCGGGTTTATCTGGCAAATGGAGCTTTCGAAGTTGATTACCAGGCAAAACCGGAGTCGTTTGGTTTAACCGGAAACTACGCAGGTTTGAGCATAGAGGCGCATGATATTGATAAAACAGCTAAATTCTGGGCGGCGTTAGGTTTCGTGCACAAAGACGGGGATCTCGCGCAGGGCTGGGCCTCCTATTCAAATGGTTCGGGTATGGACATCAGCTTGATGAAACCGCTTATGTGTCCGCATCTGTTTTTCAATCCGGGCCTGACGTATTTCAACAGCGGTAAAAATCTGACCAATATCGGCAAACTTCGTGAGGCCGGTATCGAGTTTGCGGAAGAGATCACACAGTTTAATACCGACGGTGTGGCCGATAATGTAATAATCCGCGATCCGGGAGGCTACGGATTTTTTATTTTTAATGATTGATTGCGGCTTTCGGAAGACGATCGGAGTAGCAAAACAACATTGCCGCCAATCGATTCCAGCTCCCCTCCTTTTGAAGGAGGGGTGGCAGCTGCTTCAGCTGACGGGGGTGGTTTTCGAATAAACTCAGAATTATTAAGCTCTTTGAGCGGTAACCACCCCACGCTTCGGGCACCCCTCCTTCAAAAGGAGGGGTGTTGTTAATAAACATTCGAAAACTTGCGCTAATTTGTTAGTTCAACGCACTTTTGAGAAAATCCGTCTCTATTCTTTTTCTTGATCCTCTTTCTTTTCAGCGTCTTTCGCGTCATCCTCCGATTCTTCCTTTTCCGGGCTCGGCCCTTTTTCGAGAACCGATTTCAGCTTCGCCAAACCAGCATCAAAATCCTTTGCGACTTCTTCTTCAAACGGAGTGAACAAGAGCATCAGGTTCCAGGGGCGCGGCATCGATCCGGTGAATCCCCAGCTGACTTTTGTTTTTCCTTCACCGGCGTCAGTAGTCGTCATAAATCCATTGGTGGTCGATTCCCAGGGCTTGATGAATCGGATCTCGGTGTCGATCCTTTCCCCATCCGTGATCTTCTTGATCTCTTGCTCGCCCACTCCTACCTGTTCATGCTCGCTGTCCCATTTCGAGACAAAACCTACTTCCCCATCGTTTCCAGAATAGGAAAGCTTGATATTTGGATCTCTTTGCACCCACGGACCCCATTCATTCTGGTTCTTGAGCATCTTCAAATAATCGAAAACCTCTGATTTGGGTTTATTGATAACCACGTCCCTTTCCACTTTGAAATCAGCGGGCGATACGAATGCAAGAACACCAAGCGAGACTATTGCCACAAGGATCAATGCGACCAGTGCAAGTAATATTTTTTTCATCTGATCCTCCTATTTTTCGCTGCTGCCCTTTTCTTTTGATGCTGGATCGGCTTCATCGCCGTCTTCTTCCGGTTTTTCCTCTTGTGCCGGGGTGCTCTGGCTTTCGAGCAAGGTCTTAAGATTCCCAAGGCCCTCTTCAAATTCCTTTCCTGCGGTCCCTTCCAAATCGGTGATTAGAAGCATTACGTTCATCGGGCGCGGCATCGAACCGCTAAAACCCCATTTCACCTTGGTTTTATCGTCTCCTACCGCTTCAGTTATCGTGTGTGCGGCGCTGGTTGATTCAAAGGGCCTTTTAAAGCGCAATTCGACGTCAATTCTCTCGCCATCCACGATCTTCTTGATTTCCTGCTCACCCGCTCCAACTTCAGGATGCTCGCTGTCCCACGCCACTATGGACCCAACTTCACCATCATCACCGGTGTATGTATATTTCGACTTCGGGTCTTTTTTTGCCCAAACGGTCCAGTTTTGCTGATTTTTCAGAGATTTGACGTATTCAAAAACCTCCGCCTTTGGTTTATCGATTACCACTTCTCTTTCAACCGCAAATTCGGTTGGAGCTAACATCGTCAGTGCTCCGAATGCGATCAATAAGATGGCTAACACGCCAACTATTCCAAGTAAGACTTTTTTCATTGTTTTTCTCCCGTAGTTTCGAGCAGCTGATACTGATATCACATTGATCCTGATCCCGCCGTGCCGTTGAATCAGCTATAAAAACTCAGCCAAAAGAATTTCTATAGATTTTATTTTGATTTTGATTATAATGATTAGGCAAACTTATACAAGTAAAATATTTCGCTGAAAGTCTGATTTTTAGGTCTTTACGAAGGTTTGAATTTTGTTCGAAAACCTGGTTGATGCGTTTTTTTGAGGAAATTTATGGGTAAAAAACTATACGTCGGAACTTTAAAAGGGCTTTTCACCTTTGACCGGTCGGAGGGCTGGAAAAGCAATATTCATTTCGAAGGAAAGAGTGTCTTTGCAATTGGAAGATCGAACGACCGGGTTTGGGCGTCACCCTTTACTGAATGGACCGGAACGAGCCTCGCCTATTCGGAGGACGAGGGCGAAACGTGGGAAACATCCGAAAAACCGCTTAAATTTCCCGAATCAGCTGACGCTTCCCTTGCCAAGATCTGGCAGATCGAATCTGACGGCAACGGCAAGATGTTTTTTGGTGTTGAGCCATCGGCATTGTTTACATCTGACGACAATGCCGAAACGTTCAACTTTTGCGAAGGGCTTTGGAATCACCCGCATCGAAAAGACTGGACACCAGGCTACGGCGGATTGTGTTTGCACACTTTTTTACCCCTGTCGGAGGACACATGGGTGATCGGTGCTTCGACCGGCGGGGCTTATCGAACAGAAGATGCCGGAAAAACCTGGGAAGCCTGCAATCAAAAGATAAAAGTGCCGTTTTTACCGGAAGAATTGCCCGAATTCGGGCAATGCGTACACAAGATCGCGTATCACCGATCAAACCCGGAACGCTTATTCCTCCAGCATCATTGGGGAGTTTACCGAAGCGATAACGCCGGAAAGACCTGGGAAAACATCTCTGAAGGAAAGGATCTGCCGACCGATTTTGGTTTTGCCTGTGTTTCAAACAAGGAGGACACGGCTTTCATAATTCCTATCAAGGCTGATGATTTTAGAGTTTTCCCGGACGGAAAAATGGGAGTATATCGAACTGAGGATGCCGGTGAAAATTGGAAGCGCCTCGATAAAGGGCTGCCGCAGGAGAATGCCTACGATTGTGTTTTAAGGGACTGTTTCAATGCGGGAAGCGATTCGGAGCTTGCCTTTGGAACAACCGGAGGAAGCCTGTATTTCTCCGATGACAACGGCGATTCATGGGAGACGATTACAAATCACCTCCCAAGAATCACATGCGTAAGGGTTTATTGATTTTCAGCTAATAATGTCGAGGACGCTGTTTACGCTCTTACAGCCACAAACCTATCGAGGCACGCCAGGGATTTCCATTTTTTTCTTTTTCTACGATTTGCTGCCATCGTATGATGGCAGGAGCATATAGCCCATAGCGAAGCCAGCGGCTGAGCTATGGGTCGAGAGCGTCAAACGGATAGAGCCCGCGTAGCGGGTGACAGCATTTATTTTCCCATGGAGGAATTTCGCTAATTCTATCACCCGCGACGCGGGCTCGGAGAAATTGCGGTTCCGTACCCAGCCCTTCCGGGCTGGGCTAAATGCTGGTCACCCGCTACGCGGGCTGTATTTGAGCTGAAATTCAGAGATGATTAAAAATGCGTTTGAGAACTCGAACAATTTAATTACGGCATTGGATCATTCAAAAGAAAGCTTCGGAATCTTAACCGCCGCTAAGCGAAGGAAAAATTGAGACCTCATCACCGGATGAAACATTAGAATCGATTCCCCCCAACCCGCGGCAATTCTTCGTACCGATAAAAATATTTACATGTGGGCGCAGGTTTTTTTGCTCGTCCATTAGTTTGAACAAAAGTGCCTCATCACCTTCGCAGACTTCTTCAAGAAGCTGTCCAAGGCTTAATTCTGAATCTGTTTCAAGACCGAGATCCGAATCAGCCTTTTTGGAACCGGCAAGAAACATCTGATGCATCCAAACTTTGATCATTTTTTATAAGGAGTCAGGAGACAGTAGACAGAAATCTTTTCTCATTTGACTCCTGTCAGTCAAATTCTGAACTCATGCCCCTTACTTCCGTCTCCGGTCTCCTGTTTCCTGTCTCCTGAGTACGGTCTCCTTTCTCCTTTCTCCTGTCTCCTGTCTCCTTACTTGTGGCTATGCAAACCAACCGCATTACCTTCGGTATCTTCAAATAAAGCAATGTAGCCAAATTCGCCGATGCTCTTTTTATCCTGCATCAATGTTCCGCCATTTTCGGCAACACGACCCGCTTCGACCGCGCAATCTTCACAAGATATATACACCATTGTTCCGCCCATTCCAGGTGATCCATCCGGGTGTTTTATCAGCGAGCCAGCAGCCCCGGCTGCTCCTTCTTCCATCGGAAATACCCACATTTCGCCTCCATCGGGCGAAGGAAGATTCATTAATTCCACTCCACACACGGCCTGGTAAAACGCTTTTGCCCGCTCCATGTCGTCTACATAAATTTCAAACCAATTTACTGGGTTTGCCATAATCGTATTGCTCCTTGAATATTATAGATTGGTGGCTATTCTAATTTATTTTTTTAATTCGATAAAGGAAAAATTCCGGACCCCGCAGACCGTGCAAGCGAAGCAAACCGGCTTTTTGCATTTGTATTGAATTTTGAGTATTGTTTCCCCGATAGCGCTTCTAGCTCTTATCAGACGGTTTCCTGGAGACTCCTTCTTTGAAACAAACGGCCAAAAAATTGAACCAGTTGAACTTTTTCATAACCAAACACAACGGAGAGGAAATATTGTGAAGGAATTGACCCAGGAGCAATTTATTACGGATGTCGAACGGCGAAGTCCCGGCGAACGCGAATTTCATCAGGCCGTATCCGAAGTTACCGAATCCCTTATCCCATTTGTAAACCAAAATCCCAAATATCTTGAAGCGCATATCCTTGAGCGGCTCACCGAGCCGGACCGTGTGGTCAGCTTTCGCGTCACCTGGGAGAATGATGCGGGAGATGTCGAAATGAACCGTGGTTACCGGGTCCAGTGGAGCAACTCGATCGGACCATACAAAGGCGGTCTCAGGTTTCATAAAAGCGTTTCGCTGAGCATTTTGAAATTCCTTGCGTTTGAACAGACTTTTAAGAATAGCCTGACGGGCCTGCCGATGGGCGGCGGAAAAGGTGGTTCTGATTTTGATCCGAAGGGAAAATCCGATCGTGAAGTGATGCGTTTTTGTCAGGCGTTTATGACGGAATTATACCGGCATATCGGGCCCTTTAGAGACGTTCCCGCCGGCGATATTGGTGTCGGAGCGAGAGAGATCGGCTATCTATATGGACAATATAAACGGCTGGCGAACGAATTTACAGGTGTTTTAACGGGCAAGGGAATGGAATATGGTGGAAGTGAAATCAGGCCGGAAGCCACTGGATATGGATCCGTATACTTAATGCAGAATATGCTCAAGCGCATTGGAAACGGCATGGAAGGAAAAACTGCGATCGTATCCGGATCCGGAAATGTCGCTCAATTTGCCGCTGAAAAAATAGCCCAGCTCGGAGGCAATCCGGTAACACTTTCGGATTCGTCAGGATTTGTACACGATCCTGAGGGGATTGTCGGAGACCGCCTGGAATTTGTTAAGGAGCTAAAAAACGTCAGACGCGGCCGGATCTCAGAATACGCAAAAGAATTCGGCGTCGATTACCACGAATCTAAAAAACCCTGGTCGGTCCCGACCGAACTCGCGTTTCCTTGCGCGACGCAAAACGAAATACTAGAGGACGATGCCAAAACTATTGTCGATAATGGATGCATAGGAGTTTCCGAGGGCGCAAATATGCCGACGGTAAAAGGAGGTATCGATATTTTCCAGGATGCCGGCTTGCTGTATGCCCCGGGAAAAGCTGCAAATGCCGGCGGAGTTGCGGTTTCCGGCCTGGAAATGAGCCAGAATAGTCTGCGCTTGTCGTGGTCGCGTGAGGAATTGGATGAGCGTTTGCGCGGAATAATGTCGGGAATTCACGCAAGCTGTGTCGAGTATGGCCAGAATGGTAAAGCGATCGACTATCTAAAAGGCGCAAATATTGCCGGTTTTATAAAGGTTGCCGATGCAATGTTGGCTCAGGGGTTGACTTAGACGGGAGACAGGGGACAGGAGACAGGGGGCAGTAAGCAGGAAGCAGGAAGCAGGAAGCAGTGAAAGGTAGTTGATCTTTTGCTAGTTTTCGAGTTCGGAAAGTAGTTTATTTAAGATCCCGGCATCCTTCGGGTGCGCACTTGTCGAAGCAAGTTCCAGAGTTGTGAATTCCCCGCCATATAGATTTGCGGTAGCGTTTTTATCAGCACCATTCTTTATCAATAATTTAACGCATTCAGGCAAATTCGATGGCACGATCTGCCTGCGCGTCTCAACTCCGTTGCTTCCGGCATAATGCAAAAGCGTCGCTTTGTGTCCATATTTCGAACGCTCTTTCAAGAGACCGGGATTCTCCTCTACTTGGGCCTTTAACGCACCGACATCACCAGATAAAAGTGTGTCGACCGAATTCTCGAAATCCATATTAAATGTTTCCGTCGCCCGATTTGCGGCGTCTTTCCAATCCGAAAATCCGTGTTCTCTCGCGATGGTGAGTTTCGCGTCGGCCGCTGTAAACTCGGATCGCATTATCTCCTCAGGGTTTTTACCGATATGAGTTGGATGCCAGTTGGTGATTATCATAGCAACGGCAAGATTTTGATTATGAAATGCCGATACTAAATTCTCAGCTAAGCGCTCGAGCTGCTCGATGATCTTGGTCCGCGGAC
Organism: Pyrinomonadaceae bacterium; assembly: GCA_013003295.1. Classification (GTDB taxonomy): domain Bacteria; phylum Acidobacteriota; class Blastocatellia; order Pyrinomonadales; family Pyrinomonadaceae; genus Aridibacter. The sequence continues at coordinate 16,862 of JABDJV010000197.1, forward strand.
CTGTTTCGCTTACCACTTTGTACTGAAGTTTCCTGACTGCAAGGACCTGCTTATGCGCGTATATTCTCATTATTCCTGTCAGGTCTATTCTTTTCATTTTCGCTCATATTCTTTGACCTCTTCGACGTCCTGACCAAACTGAAGCAAATAACCGTTCGGATCAATAATCCCAAATTCGCGCATACCATATTCAAAGTCCTCGATTTCGTAAGAAACCTCGGCCTTGTCTTTTAGTTCTTCCCAGGCTTGGTCGACATTGTCCGGGTATAAATAGAGCGTTCCGGTCATAGTGGGATTTTCTATATTTGATTTCGTGTTTCTTATAGTCAGCATTATAACTATCTTATCTTTTGTAAGACTCGCCCAGCATGGTTCTCCGGATTCCGGATAAACGCCCTGACACTCAAAGCCAAGGATATCCGTGTAGTATTTAATGCTTTCCCGCAAATCCGCAGTTTCCAGCATCGGAACCAGACCTCTTAGTTTCATTTTGATCTCCTGCTCGATTTCTAATTCGCCGCTCGTGATAATCTGTCAATAAGAGCCGCACCTATCCCTGTTTCTTCTACCGTTTGGCAATAAATAGTGGCAATCTTCTTTTCATCACAGTAACGAAAGAACGAATAAAGATTGCGCGCGTACTCCTCGGAAGTATCGAGGATACGAACTACAGTAAAATCTTGTTTCGGTTTGTTAAGCCCAATAAACGCGCATTTTTCATCTGAAAGGTCTATATCGTCGGTGTCTGTAACAATTACGACTTTTGCGGTTGGCGAATAATGTTTGTGTTTTAGTCCGGGGCTCTTTGGAGTTTTTGGATCGACCGAACTGTAGATCTCCGTTTCAGGTACCAATTCCTGAAGATCTTCAATGGAAACGGCTCCTTTCCGAAGAACCAACGGTATCTCGCCGGTGCAATCCAAAACCGTTGATTCCAGGCCGATTTCCGTTGTTTGCCCTTTTAGAATACAGTCAATTTTTCCGTTAAGATCAGCGTAGACGGCCTTCCAGTCTGTTGGTGAAGGCTTTCCCGAAAGATTTGCCGAGGGAGCCACCAGCGGGTGTTCGCAACTGCTTAAGAAACCCAACGCCAGATCGTGCTTAGGCATTCTGATTCCAATTGTTTCGAGTCCGGCAGTGGCGATCAGTGGAACCGATTCGCTTTTTTCTAATACGATCGTAAGCGGACCGGGAAAGAACTTCTCGATAAATGCGTTTGTGCGGCTATCAATTACGGCGGTAAGAACCTCTATTTGGTATAGATTCCCGATATGTGCAATAAGTGGATTATCAGCGGGGCGGCCCTTTGCCCAAAATACTTTCGCTATCGCTTTTTCATTAAAAATGTCGGCGCCCAATCCATACACGGTCTCCGTTGGGAAAGCTACAATACCGCCTTTTTTTATGTTCTCAGCCGCTTCGACGACGGAAGTTGTAATGACGGTATCCATGTTTATGAATTTAACCGCTTTGCCCTTAAGGAACAAGTAAATGAGCACCAGGATGTCGGGGTCAAATAAATGAATTGCCCCGTGCTTTAGCTCGGGGGAGGCAAATAGAGGGATTCTCCGCTTTCGCCGAATAAGATCCGAGCAATTTCCGTCGAGCTTTAGCTAAAGCAAAAAAGGATTGGGTCTATTTAAATAATTTGGCTGAAGCCTGGGGAGTTGCCAACTCAACCCCGAGCTAAAGCTCGGGGCAATTGATAGGAGCAAACGATTTAAGCTGAACGACTAAAAATAGCGGTAGTGGCCGGTCATCTTCCATTCAAAAAGTACGTCTTCAAGCTCGGTACCACTGCCGATGTTATGAATTATCAGATATCTCTTTTTCTCTTTGTTCCAGATGTTTGACACGACGCCGATGTGCGTGAGTCCTTTGCCGTTCAAATCCCACGAGACCACGTCACCGGGTTTGTAGTTCTCTCCGTTTTGCGAGAGCGGGAGGGATTTTCCCTTGCGGTCAAAGAACCGCTGAAGATTTGGAACGCGGCGGTGATCGATGTTCGTATCGGGCCTTCGTAAACCCCATTTCGACGGGTACTTCGAAAAATTCGCGCGCATGTCTTCGTGAACTTCCTTTTGCAGATCAATGCCCGCACCGCGGAACGAACGAATCACCACATCCGTACACGCGCCGGTCGCTTTCGGCACATCGCCGTTGGGGTAAGGTATAGAGTAGTACTTCTGAGTATATGAATTGGTAGTTTTTATTTGCTCAGTCGCGCTCTTCAGGATGGCGCGAATCTCTGTGGATCTTATTTCAGAAAGCTTTGGCTTTTCGACCGTTGCTGAATCGATAATTCCAGACCGCTCTGGCTGGGCGGCTGTTGGAATATTGATTTGACAGGAAATAGAAAAAACGAGCAGAAATAGGGCGGAACTGTAAAAAAGGTTTCTTATATGGTGCATCTTAGTCCTCAAATATCAGCGATTGGATGTCGCAATATAGACGTTAGGATGCACACTAGTTTGCGTAACTGCTTTACTTGAATAAATTACCGCTCTTATGGTCTTAGCAGATCCCAGAAGTAGGGTAACAATTCAGTCATTATTCTTCCGCGTTTTCCGGGCAGGCGGTTTCGATGATCACCGTTGTATTCCTCGAAGATGTGCTCGACGCCATGATTTGTTAATTCAGATGAAAACGCCCGGCTGTTTGGTGGAATAAACTTAAACTCATCTTCATAACCGGAATCAAACCGGAGTCCACGCAGCTTTACCAAATTACTGCGATATTTCTTTACCATATTTATCGGCGAATGCTCCTGCCATTTTGAAAAACCGGGTTCTGACGGAACGCGTTTTCCGTTTACAACCTTAAAGGGAAAATCGCAATAGAACGGGGGGTTGTTTGGATTAGGTGAGAATGCCTGTGCAACCGAAACCGTTCCGGCTACATAGAATTCCTTCTGAAGCAGTTCATCAGCCGATTTTATTGTTAAAACCTCATAAAAAGCAGGAGTGTTTATGGTTATATCAGCCGCCCAATCGATTATCGCCGGGTTCAACGCGTAAATAACGCTAAAAACTTCCGGGTGCTTCATACCAATGGTGATCGCACCATATCCGCCCATCGAATGGCCCGCCAACCCGCGGTGTTTTGCCTCAGAAAGAGTTCGATACTTCTGATCAACATAGCTTACGAGCTCTTTAACCGTGAAATCTTCCCAATTGCCTGTAACCGACGAATTCACATACCAGCTGCCAAACATTTTGGTCCGTTGATCGGGCATGACGATGATCATTTCACCAAACTTGCCGGCGGCGATCCCGCGATTCATTATGTCCGGCGCGCCGCTGTAGGGAATCGGCTTATCGCCGTCGTCGGTCCACTGGGTGGACCAGGTTCGATCGGTATCGCCAATACCATGGAGCAAGTAAATCACCGGATAACGCCGGTTTTTATCTTTTTCGTAACTAGGCGGAAGATAGATGCTTACGCTTCGATCCGGATTTTCCCTGGTTACCGTATTTTCGAGGGATTTGCCGTGAACTACGTCACGGACCAGTTTGCCGTTTTGCGGAAACACCTCGTTTGAGCCCCAAACAAAAATGAGCGTGGCAAAGCATGATATTAGCAACGTTTTATACTGATAAATCTTCATACGACGCATCCTTAACAGTTTGAACTCTCCCTTTGGTGACTACTCTAAAAACGACAAACCACGTTCAAAAGTTGCACCGGGTTCCTAAATTAGTCCGTCAAGCCTGAGTTTCGCCAGGTGCGCCTCAACCGACTTTTCGGCCAAAGGCAAGAGTTTAGGACTTAAGCCCTCGTATACTATGTCGACAATTTCGCCAGGAGCATCGGTGCCTTGTCTTACAACTTCTAAGATACTTATTTCACGTTGTTTTCGATGTTCAATATATTCTTTGATCCTGGCTTTGGCGTCATAAACTGCCATGCCGTGTGAGCCGCACAAAAAGTTCAAATTCGGCAGATGCTTCATTCTTTCAAGTGAATCGAAGTATTCATTCATATCGCCTTCGGGCGGAGCAATCACGACCGTTCCAAGCCCGACAACGTTATCGCTGGAAAGCAAGAAACCAAATTCCCGATCGTAAAAACACAAATGCCCGCGGGCATGACCAGGGGTGTGCAGGACTTCGAGCGAAAACGGCTCTCCATTTTCGTCTTCTAATTCGTATGACGCATTATCCTCGATGAATGTTACAATTTCTACCTTTCCGGTAAGGCTCTCTGCTGTGGGCTTATGTGAAGAGATCGGAACATCGAGACCATGTTTTTCACGTAAATATCTTTTTAGCGCTGTTTCGGCGCCGTAATGATCGCGGTGCAGATGCGAAACGATGATTCCTTTGCACGAATTTCCATTCTCGATCATTTGGCCGATGATCGAGAACAGTTTTTTCTGCTCGCCTTCAAGCCGGGCAGCTGCATCAATAACAACAAATTGCTTTTTACCAACAATAAAACAGTTAGTATGTGTCGCCGGCGGCAGCGTTTCGGTTTTTAGCGGAAGACAGATAAGACGTGAATTGAGTTCGATATGGTCGATATTTCCCGATACGCTCTCGGATCTTTTTTTCAGCCGTCCGGCGGCCTCTTTCACATTGATTGAATTCTCATATGGGTCTTTAGCCGCCAATAACTCCCTTAAGGCGATCAGAACGGGTGGAGCGATAAGAACATTCGAATTCGCCCATTGATTCCTGGCAGATTCGGGTTCGACAAACTCGATTTCCTGCAATTCGGTGATCGCCGGGTAAGGAATTTGTTTTTTTGGGCAGGATGCAGCAAAGAAATGTGTCTTAAAACGGATCGGCGAAAACTCCGGCGTCGTCCAAAACCCTGTGTAGATAAAATCTTCGGCGTCTATCCACAAACCCCAATCCTTCAAGATCTCCGCAAATGTACTTCTTCCTGAGACTAGATCATCGTGCAAAGACACTATCTGACCTTTTGTAAGCCTTTCGCCGTTTCTTACCAGCAGAACGCCAACTTCCTCAAATACCTCCCGTACGGCACACGCGATAAACTTTGACCATTCCGGATTGGAATTCCGTACATCCGTTTCCGTATCACTGTTATCTACCTTGCCGCCGGGAAATCCATGAAAGCCTCCTAAAAACTTCAGCTTCGGATTTCTACGGGCCCACAATACTTTGGTATTTTTATGATCCAACAGGATCAAAGCGGCTGCTTCTTTTGGAGCGGAATTCTTAATTCTCACAATTTGTAGTGGCTTGCCTTAGGCGTCCAGGAGCCCGGCACGCGAAAATTGTTCAAGGTGTCTGTCTGTAACTTCTTTTAAATTTTCCAGAATCAGATCCTTGTTCTCAATACCATCGAGCGATTTGATAAATTTCGTTGAGGACCGGTAAATTTCATCCATCGTTCGAGTGCCGTCGAGGTTGTTGAGCAAATGACGCAAGATCTCATCTTCGATCTTTATAACTCTCTGATAGCCTGCAAGTATCAAATCGCAGTTTGCCAGCTGCCATTTCGCAAGCCGGTTAATTTTGGGCTTTTCGGTTATCTCCGTATGGATTTGCCGCCTGACGGTGTGCATTTCAACGATGTCGGATGTGCAGATAAGCTGATAAAAGATACTCTTTATCGGCACAAATTCCTGGTCCCAATCATCGCTCGAATAGTTATTCTCTTCCAGGGTCGTTTTCGTATGGGCCAGCAAATCGGAAAACAGAATGGAATCTCCCCATATCTCCGCCAGATGATTCAGTGCAACCTTCGCCGGCGGATTATCGATTTGTATATTCGCACCGGTCGTAGTTGTGAATTTTTCGATTTTGCTGCCAAATAGGTCTGGATTTTCCGATTCCGGGGCCAGGGGCGAAGCAATATACAGATCGTTGAGCACTTCAGGATCCGTTTCCCTTTTTAATTTTACGCTTTCGCGACAAAACAGGGTTTGGCGAAAAGCTGTTCCGGTAAAGAAATCCATATACTGCTCCTTCAGGAGCTCATCATCGAGCGCTTCTACAAATTTCCTTGCATCATCTGTCAGAGTGCTTGGCGACATTCGATAAAACTCAGCTTCCGATAAAAACTGCAGTTCATTCTCTCTAAGCAGATCGACAAACTCGTGGAAGTATAGCGGTTCATTGATTTCGGCAAGCGTATCGTGAAATATCGATATCGGAGTGAGCTTTTCAAGACTGAAAACCTCATTCTGCAAACAAAATTTGTAGACGTCTTTTTTTTCCGAGTTCTCACCCAGGAATGTAATAAACTCAACCGCTTCCTCGACCTTTTTTTCCGGCCGGTGCTCATTTCGCGTATGAAATTTTCCGACGTCGGAGGCGATCTTCTTGTAATGCCAACCCGGATACACGTTATAGCTTAAATACCCGACCCCTTTGTCGGAAAGCATTTCTTTATAGATACTTAGCGTCCTTTTACGGACAGCATCCGGTACCCAGGAGAACAAGCCGTGAGCGATAATATAATCGAATTTCCCAAAGTCTTCAGCGTCCACATCCATCAGGTCGGTCTGTTTAAATTCGACATTTGTCAATCCCAATTCTTCGACAGATCTATTCGCGTAATCTATGTGATTCTTGCCCAGATCGATCCCGACAAATTCACTTTCCGGCAATCCATACGCCTGCGATATCAGGTTAAGACCCTTGCCGCAGCCAAGTTCGAGGATCCTGGCATTTTCTATATCAGGAGACTCCAGCCCCTTGAATCGTGCGATAGAAGCAAGCGTATCGGGATGGGTTTGCGTAAAGATGTCGTTTGAATAAGAAAAACTATCATATGCGAATTGTTGCTTGGTCATCGTTTTGGTTTACGGACAGGCTCATCTTTCCAGACAGATCGCCCTCGTAATTCTAAATTTGGGAATAGGATATCGTACCACCATCGTCAACAGGTCAGAACCGCCATGCGTAAGCAGGCGGGTGAGCCGTTATCTGTGTGCAATATTGCTTCTCGCAAGGTTTGTTGTGCCCGAAGTATTTCTACGCCAACCCGGTCGCTGACGCTCGCGGTTCCGACCTGTCTACTGGTCAGAAGGTTGACAGCGGCTATATGTGCCTGTTTGAATCAAGCGAGTTGAGCAAACAAGCCAGAACCGTCATCGGTGGCGAGCGGGTGTCGGTCAGAAATCGGACAGATGCGAAATTAACTTGTCGATATTCAATTCAATAACCTTTGGTATGTAGGTCAAAAAAATGAAAATACTTTTTCTTCTATTACTTGGCGTGAGTCTAAATCAAACCGTAGCCGCAAAAATTAGGGTGGCGAGAATCTTCTCCGACCATATGGTTTTACAACGCAATGTAAATATTCCGGTATGGGGATGGGCAGATCGCCAAGAGAAAATTACCGTGACTTTTAAAGGAAAAAACTACGGAGCCAAACTAAATAGGAATGGCAAGTGGATTGCCTATCTACCGAAGATGAAAGCGGGCGGCCCATTTGAACTGCGAATCAGAGGAACCAAGGATGAGATTTTGCTCAGGGACGTTTTGGTTGGAGATGTTTGGCTCTGCTCCGGTCAATCCAATATGGAATGGACCGTTAGACAAAGTAAAGATGCAGAAAGAGAAATAGCCGGCGCTTCCGATCTCAAGATCCGACACTTTAAGGTTCCCAGATCTTACAGCACCAGGCCGGAACAGGATTTGGCAGGTGGCGAGTGGCAGGTTTCTTCTCCAAATACGGCAGGTGAATTTACGGCAGTAGGCTATTTCTTTGCGCGACATATTAGGCGTCACAGGGATGTGCCGATCGGATTACTGAACAGTTCGTGGGGCGGAAGCAGGATCGAACCGTGGATGACCGCCGCTTCGCTCGGTTATCCGGATCAGAAATCCGCGACCATCGAATTTGAGAATGTCCAAAAGGAACAAATTGCCAAAACAACGGCTGTCTTGAAAAAAAAGATGAAAATTATCCCGGAAAAGGACCAGGGCCTTGTAAACGGCGTGGCTGTTTGGGCCAAACGGGACTATCGGGATACCGATTGGCGCCTAATGAAACTTCCCGGGCTCTGGGAGGCAAACGGATATGAGGGCCTCGATGGAATTGTCTGGTTTAGGAAGGAAATTGAGCTTACAGCTATGCAGGCACAACAGGGAATCACTTTAAATCTGGGAAAGATCGACGATTCGGACATGACCTGGGTCAACGGTCAAAAAATTGGAGAAACCATTCAGGAATGGAATCAGGTGCGAAGCTACAAGGTTCCGCCTGGTGTCTTAAATGCGGGGACAAATACGATCGCGATAAGAGTAGAAGATACCGGCGGCGGAGGCGGTATTCATGGCAATCCGTCCAGCATGGCCTTAAACGCAGGTAACGGGAATTTCCCCCTTTCAGGAGAATGGAAATACAAAGTGGCCGAGGTGAGATTCAGCGGTGAGGTTCACGCCAACCAGATACCCACACTTCTTTACAACCGTATGATCCATCCGATTATTGATTTTCCAATAAAAGGGGCCTTGTGGTATCAGGGCGAATCCAATGCCGGTGGAAAGGACGCGTATAAATATCGGGAATTATTTGCAACCATGATAAAGGACTGGAGAAAACAGTGGCAGGTTGGAGAATTTCCGTTTTTGTGGGTTCAATTGGCCAATTTCCTGCCTCCTGACGAAAATCCGGCCGAAAGTAGCTGGGCGGTGTTGCGGGAATCGCAGTCTGCTACGTTGGCCGTTCCGAATACGGGCGAAGCCGTTATAATTGACATAGGGGAGGCGGATGATATTCACCCTCGCAATAAGCAGGATGTCGGTTACCGGCTTTCAGTCGCCGCCCGCAAACTTGCTTACGGGGAAAACCTGGTTTATTCGGGGCCGGTTTACAGGTCAATGAGGGTAGAAGGAAATAGAGTTCGGATCAAATTCGATCTCTTCGGAAGCAGCTTGTCAGCAAAAGATAACGATGGTCATCTGAGAGGTTTTGCGATTTCCGGAGCGGATAAAAAATTCGTCTGGGCCAAAGCCAGAATCGACGGAGATGAAGTGTTGGTTTGGAATGAACAGATCAAGAGTCCGACCGCCGTCCGATATGCCTGGGGAAACAATCCGCATAATGCCAACCTCTACAACAAGGAGGGATTACCGGCATCACCGTTCAGGACCGATCGTGTTCCGCGTAATCCGTAAAGGTCAGAACCGCCATGCGTGAGCAGGCGGGTGTGTCGTCATCTATGTGCAAAAACATTCTTGTAAGGTTTGTTGGGCTCGACTTCTTAGTATTTCTACGCCAACCCGGTCGCTGACGCTCGCGGTTCAGACCTGCTTATGGCTTTGGGTGTGCTTTGAAAAAACTCCAAATCTCATCGGTGGCGTCAAAATCCCGGCAAACGTTTCCGACGATTCTTCTGGGGAGATACTGCTGACCGCCTGCCCAGGTATGTCCTCCGCCATTCATTTTAAAGAGCTTTACTGCAGTATTGTTCTTTCCGTTTTTCCAAAGGAAGGTTTCAACGGTGCAGCCGTCGTTTGAATCTTTGTCGGGAAGATTGCTTTTAATTGGTCTTGCATCTACGCGGTTGTGTTTTGTCCAAAGCGCGATCGCTCGATCAGTGCTGATAATTTTTCCGCGATTCCTCCTGCGGCCAAAACCGATCCCGTTTGTTCCATCATATGGAACAAGCCTGTCTTCGGTTCCCTGGATAACAAATACTGACACGGGATCTTTTGGGTTAAACCGCTTGTAAAACGGGTCTGCGATCCCTCCGATCACGGGTGCGATCGCCGCAAATCTTTCAGAAAGATTCGCGCCCACATAGTGGGAAAAGATTCCACCGTTTGAAGGCCCGGTTGCAAAGATGCGTTTTTGGTCGATTCGATAAGCCTCTGACACACGGTCGATGATCGCACTTACAAATCCAATATCATCGACCTTTTCGCGATGAGCTTGCGTCGTATCAGTCTCGCGGCCGTCGTTCCAGTTTCTGCCGATACCTTCGGGATAAACAACGACGAATCTCTCTTTTCTCGCCAACTCGGTAAAACCGAGCCTTTGGTCCATGGCCAAAGGGTTTCCGCCTCCTCCATGAAAAACAAAAAGCAGTGGAACCTTTTTATTCTGCTCGAGCCTTTTCGGTACGAACAAAAAGAAACTTCTTTTCAGGTCGCCTACCTTTACCTGTTTTGTTTGTAGATGTCCCGGGACCCGATTTCTCCCCAGTCTCTGACCAAAGACTACCGATGCAGCTAAAATCATCGATAATGCAAAAATAGTAATAAACAATTTCTTCATAACTGACCTTTTGATACTTAGACGTCTGATATCCTGATTTTGTTAGTTTTTCTGATCGTTTTATTTTAGATTGAAAATCGATCAATTGCGGTGATCCGGACTAAGAAAGACGGCGTTTTTATTTTCCGGAAATTATGCTAGATTGTAAGGCATTATGGTTAAACATTTCGCATTTTTCCTTCTGATTTGCGGGTTTTTGTTAACCGCATGCCAAAATTCTGAGACCGCCAATTCGAAATCCGATCAAAACGGGTCCAAAACCAATAATTCTTCCGACGAAAATCCGCCAAACTCCGGGGGTGCTGACAGCAAGGACATCACTGATAAAAACAGCGAATCATATGCGCCTCCTGTTTTTAACGGAACGACCAAGAAGACCTCTAAGAGAAATAATCTTGAATCTCCCGCGATCCTGGCCGATGTCAGAACCGGCAAGCATGATGGATTTGATCGGGCCGTTTTTGAGTTTAAAGGAGCGGACTTGCCCGGCTATTACATCGAATATATTGGTGAACCGATCACCCAATGCGGCTCGGGTACAAAAGTGGACCTAACGGGAAACGGAGGACTCGAGATCAGGTTTTCTCCGGCGCAGGCCCACACCGATGCGGGCCAACCGACGATCTTCTTTTCAGATAACGAACAGAACCCAAATTATACCAACATCAAGAAGCTCAAATCGACCTGCGATTTTGAAGGAAACGTCACTTGGGTAGTGGGAGTGTCAAAAGCCAATAAATATAGGGTTTTAACACTTGAAAACCCTTCCCGTCTGGTCGTCGACGTCGAGCATTAATTTCGAAAAAGCAGATCATTCCGGCGGCAACAGCCATCATGAAACAATGTAGGGCAGCGGCTTGTCCCTGCCCGTGAGCGCAGCGAATCGATTTTCTTAACGGACAAGATGTAAGTAAGGTAAAAATAGAGTTGCCGCCTTTGGAGTTTAAGCCGATCCCTGAGATTAATAAATAAGTTCAGCGAGTAACCCTAATAACCAAAGGCATATGGGATCATTTGCTGAACTTTTAATGGTCTAGGATATCAGGTTCTTTGCTTTCGCCACCGCGTTTTCAACGGTAAACCCGTAATGCTCAAATACGACATCTGCCGGAGCCGATGCTCCAAACTTATCCACCGTTATCGCATCGCCGTCTTTGCCGATGACACCTTCCCAGCCCAAACGCACACCGGCCTCGATCACCAACCTGGCGCCGATATTATCGGGTAAAACTTCTTGTTGGTAAGACTCGTCTTGCCGGTAAAACAGTTCGCGGCATGGCATCGATACGACCCTCGTTGGGATATTTTCGGATTCGAGCTCTTCTCTTGTTTCAAGTGCTAAACCGACTTCCGCACCGGTGGCGACGATTATCAGCGTTGGTTCACCGGTTGAAGCCTCAGCTAAAGTGTATGCGCCTTTTGACGTTCCGCTCGCGTCCGCAAATTTATCGCGGTCAATTACCTTAACCTTCTGACGCGACAGCGCCAGAGCCGTTGGCGAATTCTGGTTTTTGATAGCGATTCGATACGCTTCGCGCACTTCGTGGGCATCACATGGGCGAACCACCGTTAAATGCGGGATTGCCCGAAGCGCTGTAACGTGCTCGACCGATTGATGGGTCGGACCGTCTTCGCCAAGACCGATCGAGTCGTGCGTGAAAACATAGATCGTTTGCAGCTCGGAAAGGGCAGCCAGGCGAATCGCCGGACGCATATAATCGGAAAATGTCAAAAATGTTCCCGCAAATGGGATCGTTCCCCCGTAAAGCGCCATCCCGTTCATCAGCGAACCCATTGCGTGTTCGCGAACGCCGTAGTAAATATTGCGTCCCTCAAAGGAGTCGGATTGAAACGGCACGGAAGATTTAATATCGGTTTTATTTGAGACCGCAAGATCGGCCGAGCCGCCGAGCAAATTCGGGATCTTGGCGGCGATGGCGTTGATGACCTCACCCGAATAAACACGGGTCGCCTTTGCCTCGACGTCTTCAAATGACGGCAACGAATCTTCCCAATCCGCCGGAAGCTCGTTGTTCATGATTAGCTTGAAAGAATTTCCTTCATCGGCAAACTTTGCCGCGTAAGCCTCAACCAAGTGGCTCCAGTCGCTCTCTGCCGCGGCACCCCGGTCGGTAGATTCTTTGAAATGCGCATAGACCTCGTCAGGAACATAAAATTTCTTATCCTCATCCCAACCGAGATTTCGTTTGGTCTCTGCGACGCGTACGTCTCCGATCGCATCCGAGTGGGCATCGCTCGTGCCCTCATTCGGCATTCCGTATCCGATCACGGTTTTTACGCGAATGATCGATGGCTTATCAGTAACATTCTGGGCTTCACGAATAGCGCTTTCGATCGCCACGAGGTCGTTGCCGTCTTCCACCAGCTGTACATGCCAGCCGCAGGCTTCAAATCGCTTGGTTCTATCTTCGGTGAATGTCAGACTGGTTCCGCCGTCGATCGTTATCTCATTATCATCAAACAGATAGATCAGATTTCCGAGCTTTAAATGTCCCGCGATAGAAGCCGATTCATAAGAAACACCTTCCATCAGATCGCCGTCGGAACAGATGGCATAAACATAATTGTCGATCACCTTGAATTCTTCGCGATTAAAAACTGCTGCAAAATGTTTCGCGGCCAGCGCCATCCCGACGCCGTTTGCAAATCCCTGCCCAAGCGGCCCGGTTGTTACTTCAACTCCCTCGGTGATGTGATTCTCGGGATGTCCGGGCGTTTTCGATTCCCACTGCCTGAAATTCTTGATCTCCTCCATCGGCATCGACTCATAACCCGTCAGATGCAAAAGCGAATATAGCAGCATCGAACCGTGTCCCGCTGACAAGACAAACCTGTCGCGATTAAACCACTTTGGATTTTTCGGATTGTGTTTTAAGAATTTTGTCCACAAAACATATGCCATCGGCGCGGCTCCGAGCGGCAAACCCGGATGCCCCGAATTCGCTGCCTGAACGGCATCAAGCGAAAGTGTTCTGATTGAGTTTATGGAAAGCTGTTCGATCGATTGTTGCGTCATAGGTGCAGTCGTCATAATTTTTTTAGGTTGATTTCGCTTAATTTAGCCAAGAAAAAATATAGTTGCCTTGTGCAAAAATAGAATATTCGCTAGTGTCCGTTCGCTTTTCTTTTGATTGGAGGATGTTCGAGTTCTTTATACCATTTTCCATGCCGGAAAATCCACAGGTCACCAAAGATTTTTTCTCCGTCGTGCCCGCCGAATAAAATTGTTTGATTTTGATTAAAATCGTAAACCATTGAGGCATGGTTTCTTGCGGCTGGCTTGGCTTCAAGATCCAAAAGCTCCCACGAACTGCCCTTGAAAATCCAAGTTTCATTTATGCGCCCTTTTCCGTTCCAGCCACCAAATCTAAAAAGCCGCTTTTCTTGGGTTTGGAAGACTATATTTGAATTGAAGATATTTGGCGGTTGGCTAATATCGAGCTTTGCCCATTTATTATCAGTCAGCACCCAGGTTTCGCCTGAATCTGGTCCATAATCGCCGCCATCTGTTGAGCCTCCAAATAATATTATTCTATTTTCGTGAGAGTCGAATGACATTTCAGCGCCTACTCTGGGGGATGGACCGCTTTGGCTTAGTTTTTTCCATTTACCGTTTTTGAATTCCCACGTGTCGCCAAATCTCTTGTTTTTACCATTTTCTAAACTGTATCCGCCAAACAGAACGGTCCGCTTATTGAAACTGTCATATGCCATCGCCGCTGACGATCTTGGTTCAGGAGCATTTTTCGTCCTAAATCGTCGCCAATTGCCTTTTGTATATTCCCAGGTGTCATTTAAAAACTGTGCCGGATTCGCCTCGTTCCCAAACAAAACACTGTTTCCTCCAAAAAGGATCAGTCGGTCATTTGCCCCGTCAGATATCAGGCTGGCAAAGGTCCGGGGACTCGGGCCATTTGCCTCCAACTTTGTCCAGCCTTTCTTTTTTAGTACCCAAAGATCGCCGTAGACCCGCTTTTCATCCGCGCCGCCAAAAAGAACCGTCCGCATATTTGCTAAATCATAAACCATCGAATGCGCATTTCTAACGGTCAGCGTTTGCGCATCGGTCATTCTCAAAAAAACAAATAGTAAACAGATACATACCCAGCATGAATTTTTCATATTTCTCGCTACTCTTGGTCAGCAAGTAACTTTATTTATTCGTTAGCCTTCAAATTGTTTGATCTTCCCAAAGATCGCACAGGCATAGTATCGATTGGTTCCTCGTTTGGCTTTCGCAAATCCGAATCCAACCCGATTGTATTTTGTACGGTCTTTGTCCATGAAGGGTTTATAGTGAGTTTTGCTAAGCGCCCAGAGCCTGGCGAAATGATTTCCTATCAAGTTTGGATCTTGAACGGTATCTAAAGCCGTAACCTCATAATGAGCTTTGTTCTTCTTTCCCCATCCGTAATAAACCAAACGCTGGCTGGCTTTATTTCGCTCTTTATACAACTTTTTCATGCCCAATTCGCTTGCATTGTGAACAGGATAGCCTTTATCAACCTCTGCCATTAACTCTGCGAACCACTGACACGCATCGGTCAATTTTGCGTCCAGCATCATCGGATCCAGATTCTTTTTTGCGCGAATCAGATTTGTTTCCTTAAGAAAACCGTCCTTTGGAGCGATCGTCGGTAGAGAAACGGTCGGTTTTGGCTTCGTGATCTTATATATCGATTGAGCGGCGTTCAACTTTATCTCCGAAATTAGTTTGCCCGTCGGAAATTCGTACGCCCGAAACATCACCCCGACAAAAGAGCTTCCACCCGCTTTATCGCCGGCCTTCAGCAACCTTCCGGAGACTTCTTTGCAGTCATCATTAACAACTTTTATTTCCAGTGGTTTACTCGTGTTATTTTGAATCGTGAATTTTACGGTTTGGCCGGTATTTCCACACTTTTTCTGCCCTAAGACATCCGCGGCGCTGACTCCAAAAACAACGACCAAAAGGGTGAGCAATAGTGGTGAAATCAACATTCTCTGGTTTTTAAATTTCATATGTTCCTCCTGGGCAATCTCAGGAAACCAGGCGCGTGTAAAAATCCTCGTGTCTTTTTCTAGCCTGGATGTATATTTCATGATTTTCCTTATTTGAAAAAAACCGGATTCCCTCGGGTGTTGGAATCTCTGCAATATCATCGCCGCAACCCGCATATTCTGCGGCTAATAGAACTACACCCCGGGAAGACGCTTCTCGAGATTCAGGGAGACTTATATTTTGAGAGAGTACGTCGCAAATTATCTGTGTCCAGATCGGCGATTCTCTCAAAGCCCCCCCGGAAGCTATGATTTCTCTAATATCAAGCACACTTTTTAATTGCTCAAAGATCTCTGCGAAGCGATAGGCTACTGATTCCAAAGCGGCCTGAACAATGTCTATCTTATTGTGTGCATGTTTCAAACCGAGTATCGCACCCTCTGCAAATTCGTGATAACCCGTGCTTCGTTCGCCGGCAAGGAATGGCAAAAACGTGATTCGATGCTGGTCGGCTTCTCGTTTTTCGATCCTTGCTTCGGTTTTATCATCGTTTTTTTTCAAACGGAAGTTCTTCTTTAGCCAACCGTACAAACCACCGCCGTCAGAGATAGCTCCGCCAATAATTATTCGGCGGCGGTCAATTCGGTAGCACCATAGTCCCTCAGGAATATTTTTGGGAACCTCTCCCTCAAACGCCACACGCATTGCCCCGGATGTGCCGATCATCAGAGCTGCCTTGTTCTCCGAAACGCAATTTGCACCGATGTTGTTGCCGGCTCCATCACCGATCGCGAGAAAAAATTTCGTATCCCTGAGTTTTGGCCAGCGAGCTGAATATTTTTTATTCAACCCAAATGTATCCTTGTCGTTTTCCAGAACGGTTGGAAGATTCTCATCACCTATCTTCAAAAACTCAAGAAGTTCTTTGTCCCAAATGTTATTCCTTATATCAAAGATTCCCGTTCCCGATGCCATTGAAACGCTTGTACTTACAGTAGCGCCAGCGTCCCGCTGGCTGTCATGAGCGCGTCCCGCGCTCACGCTTGCGTTGTTTCCTGCGTCCGACGAAAAC
>JABDJV010000210.1 GCA_013003295.1 Pyrinomonadaceae bacterium
CGAGGCGTTCGATGTGGGCAAGATGCCCGCGCTCCAATTATGAAAGTAGCGACCTGGAATGTAAATTCGATAAATGTCCGTCTCGAACACGTAATAAAATGGGGCACCGAGACTGAAACTGATGTTATTTGCCTCCAGGAGACAAAATGCATCGACGAAAACTTCCCTGCCGAAGCCCTGAGTGAAGCGGGTTATAATGTCGCTTTCCTGGGCGAGAAATCGTATAACGGGGTCGCCATCCTCTCAAAAACCGAGATCGAAAATGTCCAGAAAAACATGCCGGATGACGACCATGAATCGCCGAAACGCTTTATTGCGGCTGACATCGGGGGCATTCACATAGTCAACACATATATTCCAAATGGGACCAAACTCTGGTCCGACAAGTTTGAATTTAAGCTTGATTGGCTGCAGCGACTCAGAAGGTATTTTGACGAAAATTGTTCCGCTGAAAATGATGTTCTCTTATGCGGAGATTTTAACGTTGCGCCGCATGAGATCGACGTCTGGAATGTTCAGCGTTGGGAAGGCAAACTTCATTTCTCAAAACCTGAACGTGCGGCGATGCACCACGTAAAGCAATGGGGCTTCACGGATGTATTCCGAAAAATAAATCCAGATCTTCAAGAATATTCCTGGTGGGATTTCAGGACAAACGCTTTTCCGAAAGACGAGGGTTTAAGAATTGATCATATCTGGACCTCGAGAAGCCTTGCCGAAAGATGCAAAAACTCGTGGATCGATAAAGATCCGCGCGGTTGGGAGCGGCCAAGCGACCACACTCCGGTTGTAGCAGAATTCAGTTAAGTGTCGGTAACCGGCCGTTAGGAAAGGCTCAATCTTTTGTGAGTCGCGTTAGAAAAAACATGGCTAAAAAGCCCGCCCTTACGGTTGAGATACGGACACGTAATAGACATAAAACGAAATTTATGACCAAAGACTTTCCACAACCTGATCTAATTCCACTCGAATTTCGAAAGATCGAGAACGAATCGGAACAATTAAAACGCGCCGAAGATTTTTACAAGAATCTGAATCTTCGAAGAACGGTTCGCGATTACTCGGACCGGGACGTACCCATTGAGTTGATTGAAACAGCTATTCTGACTGCGGGAACAGCTCCATCGGGGGCACATATGCAGCCCTGGAGATTTGTTGTCGTTAAAGACGCTGAGATAAAAAGAAAGATTCGTGAAGCTGCGGAAAAAGAGGAGTATGAAAGCTACCATAAACGAATGTCTGAGAAGTGGCTAAGAAGACTGGCGCCTCTCGGAACCGATGAGAATAAGCCGTTTCTCGAGATCGCTCCGTATCTGATCATTGTATTTCGAATAAATTCGATCGAGGAGGATGGTGAGAAAGAACCGACCTATTACTCGCAGGAATCGGTTGGAATAGCCGTTGGTATGCTTCTCGCTGCGCTCCACAATGCGGGGCTCGCTACTTTGACCCACACACCAAGCCCGATGAGGTTTCTTCAGGAAATACTGGAACGCCCCAAAAACGAGGTGCCGTTTGTCCTGATCCCTGTTGGCTATCCGGCCGAAGATGCAATGGTGCCAAATCTTAAGCGAAAGACGCTAGATGAGATCATGCAAATTGTGTAGATGTCTGATTATCCAGAAGCGGCTGAAAAATTGTCGCTTCACGAATCTTTTCCTTTCGGTCTCCGAGCGTCTTTAGAAGTTCTTCGGCATTTTCACTTGGGTAATCTTTATTAAGTGTTGCCTCGATCTCTTCGTCGGACTGATCTTTCAGGAATGCTTCGAGAATAAACAGGTCGAAATCATCAAAATCAGCTATACCAAGCGCATTTGGCACATTCATTCCTAAAACCTTTGTTTGTGAAAGATCGAAGGTCCAATCCAAAACTTTATCGAGCGGCTCCTCTTTGGGAAACCTTTCCTTAATCAAGGAAAATATTCTCTCTTTTCCATCAACGTTCATCAAAAGCGCCAGGAAAAATCTCTGTTCCGGATCGGTAATGTAATTTCTGCGATTTATGATCTCATTGACCTTCTGTTCGTGGGCAAAAACTTTTGGAAACACCTCTGCCAGATGCCCGTGACGCTTTTTGACCACCTCCATAAATTTGTCGACCCTCTCGGTCGGCGCATCGAGCTTGAAAAGCTGATCGATCTGGTTGCTCTGAAGATAACCCTTTACAGTTGATAGAATCGAATGTGTCGCCTGGAAATCCGCCTTTTCAAGCGCTTCGATAATAAACTTATCGGTTTCAGGATGCTTTGAGCGGATCAGTGCCGTAATGCATTGTAGCTTCTTTATCGTATCCGGGTCTTCAAAAAATGGATCGACCGCGAGTATCGGCTTATGATATGAATACTGCGGCAAATAGAGCGGGCTTTTATGGGTGCGAACAACGATCGTTGCTGATGGCTGATCAAGGTGAAAAAGCGAATGGATATATTGCCTTCCAGCCCAGATCTCCTGGACGTCGCCAACATTCAGGAGCTCACAAACTTTTAGATTCATTGCGCCGATCTCGACAAACGCGTTTACCTTTTCCTTTTTCTCAAAATCGTACCAGGAATGGATACTGGAACCGTGCAGCACTTGAAACGCCCCGCAAAAAGCGTGCTGGTGAAGCGCCGTGGTTCCTTCAAGCCAAAAATATACATCGACATGAAAACGGGACGAGTTAAAAAGCGTGATCGGCGGATCGCCAAATCTCCCCGGAAGGTCCTTTTGTGACGGAAGATGTGTTTCAGCAAGTGTCCATTCTAAAACCTCCCAAGCGGTTACTTTGTCAGGCAATCCGGCCTCTTTCAGCGCTTTTGCCGCTATCGCCGGAAAAATTTCTTCGTCGTAGTTTTTATCACGCCACAGCTGTTCGACGTGCTCTCCGATTTCCCTAAAAACTTTCATGTGTTTAGACCTATATTTAATGCTGGCGAATATTAAAAGCTGGTGAAGGCGAGGGCATTTTCCGAAATTCTAGGTCTGCGCCCGCCCTTTTTGCCAATTCGTTTTCGTGGTATCGACATCTTGCAAATGATATGCAACGACAATCCAAACCCTCGCAAGTTTATCGATTAAATTAAAAAGACTGCATTCATCGCAAATAGTCAAAACGCTTTGTTTTATTATCTTTATCTGCTATATTTTGCCTTAATCTTTCCAAAATCAAAAGCTAAGGAAACGAAAAATCTATGTCTGCTAATGAAATGACCGCGTCAGGTGATTTGAAGAAACATCCGATCGGATTGTACGCACTTTTCGGCACCGAAATGTGGGAGCGCTTTAGTTTTTACTCGATGCTCGCGCTTTTTACACTTTACCTGCAGGATCCGACCGAAGGATTTGGCTGGACACCCGCGCAAGCGACAGGACTCTACGCCAACTACTTGATGTTTGTTTACGCGAGCCCCCTGATCGGAGGCTGGATCGCAGATAAAGTGCTCGGCTATCGAAGAGCGGTCATGCTCGGTGGATTTTTCTTCATGGCCGGTCATGGATTGCTTTCTATTCCTACTCTATGGGCGGTTTATGCCGCATTGACCTGTCTGGTGATCGGTAACGGATTCTTCAAACCAAACGTCTCGACGATGGTCGGAAACCTTTATCCCGAAGGAAGCCACTTAAAAGACCGTGCTTATAACATTTTCTATATGGGAATTAATATCGGGGCTTTTCTGGCGCCGATCGTAATGGAAATTGTGAGAGCGAACTTCGGTTTTCACGCTGCGTTTGCGGTAGCGGCTTTTGGGATGGTGATTTCCGTCGCGATTCTTTGGTGGTTTAAGAATTCGGTTGAAGACCCTGACGCGCTGGGGCGCAGACAAAGAGGTGAAAGCGCCGTCGACGCAGCCGCAACCGCCGTTGACGCTCCGCCGCATGGCGTTAGCAGTCAGGACGAGGGAGGCGATTCCGAACCTACAAATTTGATCGATTCGATCCCGGATTGGAAACGCATCGGTGCCCTGCTGGTAGTTTTTGCGATAGTGATCGTCTTCTGGATGGTCTTTCATCAAAACGGCTCAACGCTTACTTACTGGGCAAATGACAACACTGATTGGAACGTATCCGGCGTAATTTCCAACGCGATCAATCCGTTTTGGGTCGTCACCCTGACATTCCCGCTGATCTGGTTTTGGAAGTATCTCGACGATCGGGGGAAAGAGCCTTCAACGCCGGCAAAGATGGCAATTGGAATGCTTCTTGTGGCGTGCTCCTTTTTCTTCCTCGCATATGCCGCCATGCGTGGAGAGAGTCAACAGGTCGACAAAACGATGTTTGGCGATGGATCGTTCCGTGTGAATGAAAGAGTCATCGGCTATCTGAAAGATGAAGGTGTTCCAGATGATGTTTTGTCAAAAGTTCAAAGCGCAAAGAATGCCGACGGGAAGAATGCCATCCTCGAAGTAAAGTTTGCCAAGGATGATGCCGGAACCGGCGAACAGAAATTCACAGAGGCCCTCGGCAAGATAATCTCGGCCGAACAGGTCGAAAAGCACAAGTCGGTATTTTTAACCAAAGCATATCAATTTCAGGTTTCACCATTCTGGCTGATCTTTGCATACGCGATCGTTACGCTCGGCGAGCTGATGCTTTCTCCGATGGGGCTTTCTCTTGTTTCCAAGGTTGCGCCCGTCAACAAGCGCGGTTTGCTTATGGGGGGTTGGTTTGTTGCCACGGCGATCGGTAACAAACTTACTATGATCGGAATCTACTGGAGCATTTGGAAGCAATCAAGCTTCTTCCTTGTGCTTGGCCTGATGGCCTTTGTTATGGTCATTGTTTTGGCGATACTGCTAAAACCGCTGAAAAAGGCTATGCCGGGGGTTTAGAACTAACGGCGGAAACGCGACTGTTTAGGAAAGTGTTTATTTTTTCACGCTTCACTAGGGTCGCGTTTCCGCCAAAGAAATTATGCGAATAACTTTGCGTAGACAATAAAGAAACCCAGACAAAGGCTGAACAGACCTGCGCCGCCAAGAATCAACTTATTGAGCACGTTAAACTTCCCAGCCGTCAAATGAAGCGGAAGCCCGATCAGCAAACTCATCAGCATCATTCCTCCGATCGAACCAATACCAAAGACAAGAATGTAAATAAGCGCAAGTGAGGCCGAAGAAATTGTCGGCACGATCAACAGCATCAGTGCTGCACTTCCGGCCAAACCGTGAACCATCCCGATAAGAATCGAACGCGGACTTAGTTTCAAAAAGTGATGCGTCTCTTCTGCTTCCTCTTTCTCGTGAGCGTGAATGTGGGTATGCTTGTGACCTTCATGTTCGTGAGTGTGCACGTGTATTCTTTCGCTCGTAAACAGCTTTCTAATTGCGTTGAGACCTAATGCCACCAGCATCAAGCCAACGATTGCCTCAAACCATCTTTCGGTCGTTTCCGATATTTGAAGCTTTAGTAAAATTACCAGTACGCCGACGAGCAGGAGCGAGATCGTATGTCCGACACCCCAAAACCCGCCGATTATTGTCGAACTAAATAGATTTTTTCTCTCAGCAACAATGGTCGAAACCGCAGCCAAATGATCGGCCTCGACGGCGTGCTTCAGCCCGAGTAAAAACCCAAATACTAAAACCGTTATGGTTGTTAATTCGCCGATAGACTCCATGATAGGTTCGCTCAGACCGCGCGGTCTATTACTTTTTCCGGTTTGAAGTCCAACGTTTCTGCAGAACCGATCTTTGCACCCCGTTTCTGAATGGAATGAATGGCCCAATTTTCGATTTGTTCCGGTTTATCCGAGCGAAAATGTCCGCCGCGCGATTCTTCACGCCAAAGCGCCGCCTCTGTAACCAATTTTGCCAGTGTCACAAAATTTCTTGACGCATTTGAAAGACTTGATTTAGAGATTTGCTTAAATTCGCTCAAAGCCCGTTTTAGTGAGCCCTCATCTCTAACGATACCTACTCTCTCCCACATAACCCGTTTCACACGCTTGCGAACGGAAGTAGCGATCCGGTCAGATTGCGGATTCGTTTCGCTCCGATCGGTATCGGCCGTCCACCTTCCGCTGTCCACTGCCCAATTCTGACTGTCTTGCAACGCCGCTTTTCCGGCCCTGGCTCCAAAGACCAATCCCTCGAGCAAGGAGTTTGAGGCCAGGCGGTTAGCCCCGTGGACGCCTGTACACGTAACCTCTCCGGCCGCATATAATCCGGTAATGGTAGTTCGTCCCCAGAGATCCGTACGAACACCCCCCATCGTGTAATGCGACGCCGGGGAAACGGGAAGCAGGTCCTTTGAAATATCAAGATCGAAATACTTGCACGTTTCGTAAATCTTCGGGAAACGGTGCCTTAAAAACTCCTCGCTCTTTTGCGTTATATCCAAAAAGACCGTTCGCGTACCAGTCTTTCGCAGCTCGGAGACGATCGAGCGCGAAACAATGTCGCGGGGAGCAAGCTCCAACCGATCGTCGTAATCGCCCATAAACCTCTTTCCCAGTGCGTTTCTGAGTACAGCGCCTTCGCCGCGCATCGCCTCGGATAGTAAAAATCGCGGTGCATTTTCAATATTCAAAGCGGTCGGGTGAAACTGCACAAATTCCATATCGGCAAGTTCCGCGCCGGCAAAATAGGACATTGCCATCCCGTCTCCCGTCGCTACCGGGGGATTTGTCGAGTGTTGATACAATTGGCCGGCACCACCCGTACACAGCACGACCCCCCTCGCGAAAATATCGCGCGGCGCTTTAAGAATCGGGTCCAGGAATCGTACGCCGACACATCTCTGGTCCATTACCAATAATTTTTCGACATGTGCAAACGGGAGCAAATTGATCGAGTCCTCCTGACGCGCACGGGCAACGAGGGCCCTGACGATCTCTTTTCCGGTCGAATCGCCGTGCGCATGGAGTATCCGTCGCCTCGAATGTGCAGCTTCCTGTGTAAAAACGAGGTTTCCGCCTTCCCGGTCAAATTCGGTTCCCCAATCGATCAGCTGCTTAATATATCTTGTGCCTTCCACAACCAGCGTCGTGACCGCTTCCTCGTCACACAAACCCGCTCCGGCAATAAGCGTATCGTCTTCATGGAGCTCGGCATTATCATCGTCTGAAAGCACTACGGCGACTCCACCCTGGGCCCATTCGGTATTCGAGTCACTGGTTTTCGATTTGGTTAAAACCGATACCTTCGCTCCAGCTTGAGCCAACTCGATCGACGCCCGAAGTCCGGCGATTCCGCTGCCTATCACGATAAAGTCAGTTTCCAGAGCCATATTTGAAATCTAACAGATAATTTTCCCTGAGGCTAATAAAAACGCCTTGATCTGCAATCACTTACAAACCAAGGCGCTTTTCTGTGGTTAACCAAAGTTACTTCTGAGGAATAACGATCTCCTGACCCGGGTGAATAACATCCGGGTTGTCGATCTTATCGCGATTCGCCTCAAAAATCTGCTGCCAGCTGACGCCGTAATTCGCGCCGATCTTGCTCAGGCTATCGCCAGATTGCACCGTATATGTGGTCGAAGAATCAGACTCCGGCGCATTAACATTCAAAACAAGGTCACCGGCACGAAAATCCGGATCGATCCTGGCATACTCATCCCAGAGCTCTTGCTTTACTTCGGCGCTAGGCGCGGTTCCGTCAATGTGAAGCACATCGTCGCCTTCGTTTACGACCAGGTCCGCGATTCCGAGGTTGTTCGCCAAGTCGATCAGCGTTTGATATTTATCTACTAACATTTGATATTCCTCCTAACTACTTAACTTGAAGTTGGTTATCAACTTTCTTGGGCTTTGTTTCTTGCGCGGCTTTCATAATACCCGCCAGCTTATCCTTTGCGATCGAGCCACGCAGGGTTACAACACCATCCTTGACTTCAACGGTGATTCCATCCCCGCCTGCCTTTTTAATTGCTTCCTCAACTTTGCCCTTTAGCTCCGTATCCGGCGCAGAAGCGGCTGGCGGCGGCGGCTTAACGGTAACATTGTTTACTACAGACTTTATACCTTCCGTCTTAGCATTGGCTTCAGCTTTCGCTTTTGCTGCATCGTCTGCAACTTCACCGGTAATAGTGGCAACACCGTCTTTTACTGAAACCGTAACGCCCGACGTAGTCGTATCAGCTTTTAACTTATCCGCAGACGCTTTCTGCAGATCAGCATCGCTTTTTCCCCAGCAACCGACCAAGAATAGTGCCGATATTACCGTCGCAATTGTTAGAAATCTAATCTTCATTTTTCCTCCTGAAAATAACTAAAATATCTATATTTTTCTAGATTCATGCAAGGCGCAGTGTGTCCTCGGTCAAAAGACCTGATCTGTCTAGCCGCACCTAAAAATAA
>JABDJV010000226.1 GCA_013003295.1 Pyrinomonadaceae bacterium
GAATATATATTACTGCCGTATCGCCGGACCGGAAGGAATTACTTGGAGCGGAAGTCTTAAAAATTGGGAGTTTATCAGCAAGCGAAATAGCAAAACGGTGTGCCTCAATAACCAGTTATGAAAACGAATCTAATGAAAAGGAGAACATCCATTATTTGTCTAATGCGACAGTTCTTTTCGCTCTCGGTGCTACTAAAAAAAAGAATCAAACGTCAATCACGTTTAAAAGTAAGAATGGAGTTGTCCAAAAAACCACCATTGATTCAGTATCGACCACCTTTTCAAGCAATTCATGGACAGGATGGGGCGAAATGTATTCGCCCCCCGGCACCAATACAATAACTGCGTTTAAGAACCTGCCCGCAAAAGAATTCAGAACTGGCCGGAAAGATTTACCTCTTCATTTACGAGAGCGATTACCATATTGGTTTGAAATTCTTAACGATCAGAAGACCCTGTACATGCAGTTCAATTTTGTCGAGAACTATGGTGACAGGAGTTTTTCAGAGTTTTATAAGAATATGTTTGTCAAAGCAGATGAGCTAAAGGTCAAACGTTTTATATTAGATATTCGATACAATGGCGGCGGTGATGGAAGCATGCTTTTACCGTTTATCCACGAGATCATTAAACGAGACTATCTGAATCGACACGGACAGATTTTCACTATTGTCGGAAGAAAAACTTTTAGTGCGGGAGTTATGTTAGCCCGTATGATGGATAATCACACAAAAAATGTCTTTGTCGGCGAACCCATGGGAGCTGCATTTAATCATTTCGGAGATGCCGGCAGCATTAAATTACCAAACAGCAAGCTCGAGTTAAATGTTTCAAGAATCTATCACCAGCTGGGATCATCTGCTGATGGACAACAAAATGAATCCATTGATATTCCGGCAGTGTTTACGTCAGCAATTTACTTTGCCGGACGAGATGTCGCCCTTGAAGCTATCAATAATTCTTCCGAAAACGAATCCATCCCCGCTTTATTTTTATCAAACGCTAATGGCGAGATAGCCCTTGCTGAATATAAAAAACGCAAAGCACTTTATCAAAATATAAATTGGTGGCGACCCTTTTCGGAAAGTGAAATGAATGTAGCTGGATATAAACTCCTGGAAAAGAAACGGATTCAGGATTCAATCGATGCCTTTGAGCTCAATGCCAAACACTATCCAGATTCATGGAATGTATGGGATAGTTTAGCAGAAGCGTATATGTCCAAAGGAGCAAAAGAGAAAGCAATTCAACTTTACAAACATTCATTAAAACTTAATCCGCTTAATTCAAATGCGGCATATTTTATTTCTCAACTTGGTAAAGATTCAGAAAATTGAAATTGCTTGTATCAACTAATAAGGAAAATACTTGGTTCCTTTTTTATCGGGGCAATGGTGTTAAAAAAAGAATCATAAATAAAGCTTGTATTCCTAAAACGATTTTACAAAAAATTACCAAGTGAGTGTTTAATCGATCCGATCATGGACTGCTCACACCTTTTGAAGGTGGGTTAAAAAACAACAAGTTCGCAAAAGAGATTACATTGGGAAGAATATTAAGCAAAACTGAATCTGAAAGCTTCGTTTTCAGCGAGGTTTTGTTTGCGCCAAATTCTAAATTGCGCACCCAGGGAGACCGCTCGTTGGCGCTGTTTTGTATCTTAAACGGAGGTTTCATCGAAACTTTTCGCCACGGAAAATTCGATTGTGGGCCCGGGAGCGTCTTAGTTAAGCCGGTCGGTGAACCTCACAGCAGGCAGGTGCTGTCGTCCGGAGCACACTGTGTAATCATCGAAATCAAAAGCAATCAAGATAAAAGGCTGGAGGGGTTGGAAAGAGCATTTGACGACGCGCGGGTAATTGAATCGGCTGATTATTTTTCGCTAGTTAGAAAAATATATAAGGAAATATCAGCTCCCGACCGTCTAAGTGAATTTGCTATTGAAGGACTCGCGCTTGAACTTCTCACCAGGTGTTCCCGGGAAGGAAATGACGAATCAAATTCAAAGATTCCAAAATGGCTTTTGGATGCCAAAGGCTTTATTCAGGACAATTTTAAGGACAAACTGAGCCTTTCGGCCGTGGCCGACAATGTCAGAATGCATCCGTCGCACTTAGCGAGACGTTTTCGCCAGACTTTCAAATCGTCGATCGGGGATTATACAAAACGGCTCCGTTTCAGTTATGCCATAAATCAATTGATCGATACGGACAAATCCGTTGCTGATATTTCAACTGAGTCTGGTTTTTATGATCAAAGCCATTTCACAAGTTCATTTAAGAAATCCTATCAGATAACTCCACTTAGATACCGTGTTGCTGCAAGGCATTATATAAAAAGCCGTCGATTCAGGTCTGAATAGAATAGCTGCATCGATTTTACAAAATGCGCTGATTTTACTATCTCCGAAGACACTGCCGACTTAGCATTTAAGAAAGTGCAGGAGTTCGTCCTAATACTCTTTACGGTTTCAGCATTTTCTCAAGCGAGAACAACGACGGAAAGTCGGCCCCTGATTCAGTAAACCAATGACGTAATACTTGTTCAATACGTTTTAAGTATTAGGAATGCTTTCTTCTGCCGATGAATTGTTTGGAGATAACGGTTAAAAACCCGAGGAGAATTCTTCAAACGAATTGAGGTTTATGGAAATTCCAACTGAAATACGGTTATTCGATTTCCTTAGAAAAACCCGAATTGTCCTCAAAAAAAAATAGAGGCGATTTGGAGATTACGTTTTTGCAGAAAATATTAGCGTTAATCGCATTCCGGCGGGAGTGTCATTTTACCGACAAGTTTTAAACCAGGCCAAGTACAACAGTTTGCAAGTGAAATATATAGCGACAATAATATTTTGCGTCATCGTTCCCGCATCTTACAATTTCAATGATCAGAATCGATGGAAGACCCGCGAACTTAGATCAAAGTTGAAGTCGGATGCGGCATCTTTGTATCGTCCGATCTCTCATGAAGATGAGTTCTTGGTCAGAGTCGAGGCCCTTCGAAACTACCTAAAGGGTTATGAACCCTTCGGTATGTCCGGAACTGTTCTCATTGCGAAGGATCAAAAGGTGGTTTTGCACGAAGCCTATGGTTTTGCGGACAAACTTAAGGGAATTAAGTCGGACCGGAACACAGTTTATGATATTGCGTCGGTCGGCAAACAGTTCACCGCGACGGCGATTCTAAAGCTGCAGGAGGCAAACAAACTAAAGGTCTCTGCTCGCATCGGCCGGTACCTGACCGCGGTCCCGGAAGACAAGCGTGCCATCACCATCCATCAACTGCTCACCCATAC
>JABDJV010000256.1 GCA_013003295.1 Pyrinomonadaceae bacterium
GCCCTAAACCGCGCCCCGTTGTACCACCAGACGCAACACCATATGTCGCCTGGGCAGGCTGGAACGCCAATACATCGAACCATGCGTCAATATTTATCGATTTCTGCAAATTCGGATCTTGCTCGAGCATTTCCGGAAGATCCGGATTTCTTTCTACAAGCCTCTTATAATACCGATCGTAGCTGTCCTTCCACCACGCCGTCTCCGGTGTTGGCGGATTGAATCCGTCAAGCCACAAATGAAACCTCTGCTGAATTCGGTCGGGTAGCACTTTCTTGACCGGACGAGCCAGGGTAGGCAGAAGAGGAATATTTTCCTGTGTCTTTTCCGGCAGTGCACTGACTACTAAAACGCTCACAAGCAGGACTACGCTTCCGATCAAGACAAATCTCTGAGGAAAGCGCCTGACGGCGATAAAGTAGAGCGTCACGTATACGGAGCTAAAAACCATCATTTGCCCAAAATCTTTCAATACGAAAAACGGGAAGAATGGCAATATCGCCATAAACACAAGCGGCACGACATCTTTCGCACGTGGGATACCCCAGTAAGTGCGAGCAAGATTTTTATAGAGGACCGCAAGAACCGCGGCAAAACCGATCAGGAACGGAATCTTTGAAAGCTCCCACGGGGTCATATTTCCGATCGATTTACCCGCTCGTGAGGTAACCGCGGCAAACAGGAGCGGCCCAAGCGTAAGCAGGACGATTAGAAATCCATTCTTCTGCATCAATTCAAGGGCTTTATCGCTTCGTATCACAAAAAATGCGCAAAGGAAACAAAATATGCCAAACAAGGGGATTAGAGTTTTTCCTGAAAAAAGAATATCGTTCAGCCCGACGCCCGATGGACGCGGGGTTTGTTTTGAAAGATCAACTGGGGAAGGATCGGTCGGCTCCAAACCCATCATCCGTTTCTTTTCAGGCGAATAATTTTCCTGAATATAGTGTTCCTGAAGAGTTTTTATCTTTGCTTTTCGCGCTTCGGCCTTGTTTCCGCGGGAGGTATATTCGGGATCGCTAAACAGCCTGAATTGTGCGGTCAATCCAAGTGAAAAAAGTAGAACGACGACCGTATAAAGCGTCCAGTTTCCCTTATACTTAAAGATCACACGCAGAATGATCGGAATTACCGCGAGGACACCCAAGAGCGCGAGATTTCTTCCGCCGGTCCACCAAGACGCCTCATAGCCCCGTATAAGGGCCCCGTAATAGATGGAGTAATGAGCGACCGCCGTTAAGAATACGATCAGCAGTAAAATAAAGAAATGTGATGACGCACGGCTTTTCATAAATTAGCGTCTTTTTCTCCCGGGCTTTGAAGCTTTCGTTCTTACTTTCGGTGTATATTTTTCACCGAGCAAACCCAATTGCCTCGCTTTCAAAACAATATTCGCAGCAATTGGTGCCGCCGTTTTGCTTCCTCCGCCACCGCTTTCTACTACGACAGCGATCGCTACTTGCGGGCGTTCGATCGGTGCAACCGAAAGATACCAACTGTCGGTCCGTAGATACATCAATGGCTTCTGATATTCTTCGAGCTCACCATTAGCATTTCGACGTTTTCGCGTAACAGTTCTCAATTTTCCGGTTTTTTTGTCATAGATGGGAGCTTGCTTTTCCGCCGAACCTGTTTTGCCACCTGTTTTTACAATTCCGTTCACTCGCGCGAATGCTCCCCGAGCTGTTCCGGCGGCAGGCACTAAAGCCATTATTTGCCGCATCTGAGCAGCTTGTCTTGGCGTTACAACTTGGCTGTAAACTTCGGGCTTTAAGTCGTATTCGATCTTGGGTTTCATCAAACGTCCTCGCAGATTTGCCGGTATCGACGCGATCAGAGCCATTTGAAATGGCGTCATTTGCCCGGCATATCCTTGCCCGATTCCTTCAAGACCAATGTCATATCGCGTGACTTTTTTTCCCGTAACGATGGTCGATTGTCTGGGAGCGATCGAATTCGCTATCTTTCCATCACTCGTATTCCAGAGATTCGAATAAAAATCAGCGTTCACCGCATCCGCCGGCGTTGCTACCGGCAAAATTCCACTTTGGCGTGCAGTTTCCGAAATTCCGAGTTTTCCAACAGAAATTGCCAGTTGGGCAAAATATTGATTGCTCGAGTATTGAAACGCCTCCGCAATACCCAAGGCTCCACAGCGCGAACAACTTCCGCCGAAATCTCGAATCGGTCTTCCCGAACCACGAGGCAAAAAGCCTTCCGGCTTGGCAACAAACACCGAATTTTGTTTGTTGTTCCTAAAGGCTGCGATCATCGTGAATGTCTTGAACGTTGAACCCGGCACATAATATTCCCTCAACGCACGATTCAAGAGCGGTTTATCGCGCAAATTCCCTTCAAGTTTCAACCAATCATCTAATCCCTGTGCTTTGGCCAAACTGAACGAAGGATTTGAATACATCGCCAAAACATCGCCGGTTTGTGGGTTAAGAACGACTATCGCGCCTTTTCTGCCTTTAAGCTGTTCGGCGATATAGGTTTGAAGGTCGCGGTCGATCGTCACGCGAACATCTCTTTTCTCTTCCTCAGGTTTTTTGACCCTGGTTAATACTTCCCATGCTTCGGGCATCGGATCAGCCTTTTTTCTGTAGAGGGTTCTTTCTAATCCGGGTGTTCCGCGCTCTGTTCCAAGAAGATGAGCCATTTCCCTCTCCAGTGAAAAGGCTCTGACAATATCTCCATCGGAATCTTTTTCATAATACGCAAGGGCCTTTCCCAGTTTTCCGGAGCGGTCAAACATCCAACCCCTTAGATTCGCCGCAGTCGTACGACGGTATCGAAGGTCCTTATAGCTCAGAGCCTGAAACTGGTCGTTATATTCGTCAGCGTAATAGGTCCAGTAAACATGATATCCGTAAACAGTGAACGCCAGAATAAAAAATACAGATTGCCAAAGTCTGAGACTTCGCTTAGTAGCCGTGGAGTTTAGTTTCTTTTTGACTTCCCGCGGAAGATCCCGTTCGAACGCAAATTTCGGACGATAAAAGTTGCCCAAAAAGGTGCCGATCAAAAAGAAAACCAATATGCCGATACCGATCAAATAAAATACAGTAAGCCCTGCCGGCGTGCGTTCCAGGATCTGCACGCCAAATAGCTTCTCCGGCCTGAGGCTTTCCCAATCGATTTGCAGCAAAAACAGCAACATTGTTAAATTTCCCAATCCTGGGTCTTATCTATCTGAATCTCTTCCGAATCGTCAGGGTAGTCTTCCCCGGTTTGAGACTCCGCCTCGTCTATGGCCTGATCAATCTCATCTTTTTCAACAGATGAGCTTTCGATCACTCTTGAAGCAAGCGGTTCCAATACAGGAATCGATGATTCATCGGAGGCGCGTTTAACATAGGCCTCAGTTGGTGCCGCTTCCGGTTTCAGCTCAGCCAGCGTCGAATCGATCTCGTCCTCAGAAAAATTAACTTCATTATTTGTCATTTCCCAATCGGCTGGTTCATTGGAAGATTGCGGACTGGTCTCGGAAACGAGATTCTGAAGGTCTTTTTCAACTGCTTCGGTAGGCGCAGGCCCGGAATTCTGATCGCTTACAAAATTAAACGCCGCCTCGGTTGGCATGATATGGGGATCTACGTCGACATCCTGGAAGAGCTCGGTTTCCGCAGGCTTTCCCATTCTCTCAAAGCTGACATTTACATTCCCGAATTTCACGTCTGCACGGTCACCGATCTCAAATGCTTTTCCGTACTTTATACGCTCTTCATTTATAAAGGTTCCGTTTGTCGAACCCGTATCGGCGAGCAAAAGCCCCCTCTCTTCATTGAACACGAGTGACGCATGGATCTTTGAAACGCTTTGATCGGGAATCGTCAGATCCTGCTCCTTTGTCCTCCCAACGCTCATCCTTTTTGATTCGGCAAAATCAAGTTCGAGGTCAAAATCCTTTCCGCCCGTCGTAAATATTGCTCTAAAGCGTTCGTCCAACCTCTCGAGATCGACGACCGTTGCATTTGAGGTCAAAGCCGGAACCTCATCACGTATATTCGGGAGAGTAACATTGACCTCGGCCTCGTCTTCGCCTTCATCGGCAAATTTTCCAAAGCTTCCCAAGAGCTGGACACCCTCGGTAAAGTAG
>JABDJV010000279.1 GCA_013003295.1 Pyrinomonadaceae bacterium
TTTAGCGGAGACTTTACACCTTTGTCTCAAAAGCATTCCAAGAGCCTAAACCTTTCCGACTCCATCTCGATCGCCGTTGACCGCATACACCGCAGTTTTGAGCCTCTCAAAGCAGATGTAAATGAAATGAAGGAACGGAAACTCAACGAGAATCACGCAAAGCTTCTGATTTATGGAGCTTTTATCGAAGGACGGATTCGCGGGATTCCGAAGCACCTGGTTCGAGTCGTTCATGAGAACTATTTCGAACCTGAGTACCCGGAGTTTCAAACCGGAAACCTCTGGTCGTTATCGAATGCGTTTACTTCGAGTTTTAAGGAGCTTCGTCCGATGAAGCAATTCGAAATCACCGCAAGACTTGGTTCATTTATGAAGGCAGTCTGCGGTAATGATACTGGGGCGTCGAGTAGCCAGGCAGGTGCCGGGCTCGGTTACCTCACACCGAAACCGGCGGGAGCCACAGCTTAGCTATCTCCTTCCTCACCCCCAGCAAAAGGAAGCGTTATCTTCGGATCTCGCTTCCTTCTTTTTTTTCAACAAGATCAAGCTGCGAAGAAGAGTAGCCCCAAGAACATTGGCAACCAAAGCATCTGGATGGCCCGTCGTTGGAACATGCCGGACCGAATTGACCAGAGCGGGACGAGCACAATGACCGAAGCTATAATCAAAAAGAACAACGTAATTGATATAGCCGACCTTTCGAAAAACACCAGCGGCAATAACAACAGTGCACCTAGTAGCTGAAGTCCGAACCCTAAAACTGCGGTTTTTGAAGATCCAAGTTTCATCGGGATCGTAACTAAGCGACTTTGAGAATCACCGTCCATATCGCGTATGTCCATCAACCATTCCCGCCCTAAGACAAAACAAGATGCCGCAATCGGAAGGAAGAGATACGCACTCGGATAATCAAAGACGACAACAGAGAACAGAATGGGAAGCGATGAAACGGCTGAGGTAAGAAAAGTCTTGGTCAAACTCAAGTAAGTAACGAAAGCGTTGTAAGTCGCAACTCCGGCGATACAAATCAAATAAACTGTTAGCTGAAAGCCTGTATTCGATACTAAGAATGCCGTCCCAATTCCTAATCCGATCGACAGCATACTAGCGAAAAGTACGAACTGCTTTGAAAGTCTTCCGCTTGGAATTGCTCGGTATGGTTTGTTTATTAGATCTTTGTCGGCATCGAAATAGTCGTTTAACGAGAATCCCCCGATAGCCGACAGTAAGAACGGAAGCGCAAAGTAAGTTGATTTCAGGAGACTGTTTCCAACGTAGACCGAAGGCAGAAATACGGCCAGGGAAATCAACAGTGTCGTCACTACACGGGAAAGAATCACGAATCCAACAAATGAACTCAAAATGGCTTTACCGAAACCGGGCTTTTTGGTAAAGAAGTTGATCACAGATGCAATAATGCACAAACAAGCACTCAAAAAATAGAAAGCGAAAGCTAACTGCGTTTTAGCCTGAAAAAGAGTCCCTTTCTCGAATACATCACTTAAAAAGAGGAGGATCAAGCAAGTAAGGGAAGCAATTAGCGACAAAGCTCTTGTAAAGTTAATTCGATCAGAAAAAACTACCGCGACCTTTTCGTCTCTCAATCTGAAAATCAGTGGAAGGGCGATCAGAGTAGATAGTACAAAAATGAAGAAAAATGCGGACCAATTTGCAATTGTAATTCCACTATCTTGATTTGGTAATGAATTCTGGATCGTTACCAACACAAGGAGCAGAATAAAGGTTAGCCCGGCTGCAATCTTGCCGTAGCCCCAATGTTTGAATTTTAGCTTTTCACCCTGACCAAGATAATTCCAGATGATAAAAACGAAAAATGCGTGAACCCCAAAAAACGCTAAGAATAAGGAACCGTACTGGCTGAAAATGAAAAAGAAAGGAAGAGCCCAAATCGAAAGCATTAGCGCGGCTAGTGCTGCCAAGGAATAAAGCTCCGCTTTACTTGGATCAATAAGATCAACATTTTCCTCCCTTCTTGCAATATCCGATGTGATTTTCCAAGACTCAAAAACAGCAAGGTATGCGGAAACGATGACACAGAACTGCATTAGCAAAAGATCGCGCGCAACAAGCCAATACTCACTTGTTAGAGTAGCCGCGATCGTCAATAGTAGGAAGTATGCCAAACTCACCACTAGGAATTTTGCCTTGCTATGATTTCTAGTTGCGAAGAACAGGATCAGAACCAATCCAATTGGAACTAATGCAATCGACGAATCCGACAAGGCGTGGAAGCTCAGTCCGAAATACAAGCTGAAGCCGATCAATAAAATTACTGGCCAGACCAACTGGTGCCGGATGGGAGGCAATGCCTTCGCATTCTTGTCATGGAAAAGAAATATGCCATAGGAAACATGCAGTCCACTTAATACCATTAGGGTAAGAACCAACGAAAACGAGAAGTCATATGGCAAGAAATACGTCGGGATAAGTGCTATTACGATCAGCAAGAACGCGACCAGCGCATAATTCCTAATTGCGTCATACCGAACGGTAATCTCAACCTCAGTATTTTCCAGATCCGGCGGAGGGAAACGCTCGGCGTAACACATAAAAAAGAAGATTGAGGTAATTGACGGAATAGCCAGAATGAAATAGTCATCGTTCTTCGCCGGTTGATCTTGCATCCAGTAACCGGCAAAAAGTGCCGCAATCGAAGTTAACGCATACGTAAATCCTCTCCACATGAATCGTTGGGAATTCGGGCGGCGTGCTGTAGATTCGGCACCTGGAGCCTCATCTATAGCAGCTGATGCTACTTCAGTATCTCGTTCTGAAAACGATGAATATCGCTTCTTCACTTTCTTCAGGAATCGATAACCGTGTCCTGGAATTACCTTAATGAATTGAGGTTTATTGGGGTCGTCTCCAATTGCCTTTCTTAATTTGGAAATACAGGTCGTTATGTTCCCTTCTTCTACGGACTCGTTTGGCCACACTTCATCAAGGAATTTTCTCTTACTGACCAAACTTCCATCATTCTCGACTAAGCAGACCAAAACGTCGAAATCCTTACCCTTTACATCAACAGTTTCTCCTCGATAGTAGAGCAACCTCTCCTTAGGGATCAGTGCATAATCATCAAATTCAAAATATGTTGGAGTCGCTTTTGGCACGATATTCTGGGCTCTAAATCAATTACATAAACTTTTAAGATTATTTCTTCCTTTTTTTAAGGACTCCTCGCCGAGGTTTCCTTAGTGTTCTGAATAGGCGAGATCTTCTTGCCTACAAATATAACAGAAAGGAGAAAATTCAAAATGAAGAAAATAATCATCTCCGTGGCTGGCACGGATGGAAAGCGCGAATTTAAGGACGTCGAGATGGAGCCGGGCACCAAGCCGCGAGACATTTTGACGCAACTTGGTCTTGACGGATTTCAGCTCAACAAACCTGAGGGTGGAGCCTTTGGGTTCAATGATGACATCTACCAAGCGGTATCTGATGGCCAGAAGGTGTTTGCAACAAAAGCAGATGTTGAGGCCGGCGGAAACTAGGAGGATGTGAACTATGCCGGTCATATTGATGATCCTGCTCCTGATTCTCATTTTTTGGATCCTGAGCAGGATCTACGTTCCCCGCGGGAGAATGGATCTACCAACCGCTCCCGGAAATAAGAAGATGAAGATAACCACCAACGAAGAGAAGCCAGTAGTTATAAAGGCAGCCGATGCCGTGATAATCCGGCCTTCTACAACCGAACCGGTTCGGATAAAACCCGCAGATGCAACCGTTGTTACCGCGGCGCCGGTGCATTCGACGAGAGTCGCGGCGGCGAAACCGGTTGGCGTCAAACCGCCACGCCGGGGAGCCTGGGATGAACGCGGATGGACAAAACACTCGAACGGTCGGAATGAAGTTCATGAAGGCTTTTTCGTAGCCGGCGGAAGCCGGTTTCAGGGCCGCATCGAAACCGCCCGGAGATCACGGAAAATCGCCGTATATGTACGCAACCCGCCGCCTGAAATCAAAAGGCACCGCAAGGGTCCTTGTTTTCAACTTGTAAAAGACGGTTGGTTCCATCTGCACTGGTCGCGGCCGGCGCGGAACGTTGACGATGCGATTTTGTACATGGAGCGGATTCTTGACGAATCGCTGCGGAAGAGAAAAAGGAGATAAAAATGTTAAGTCTTATGGGAAAAGAAACGACAGATGTTGATCAGACGGCGATCTGGTCGCTGCGCCGTTGGCGGAACAGACACAAGAACCCGGACCCGGCCCGCGTTTTGGAAAAACTATCGAAAGCGCTTGAAAAGAAGCTGAAACGGTCGCTGAAAACGATTCTTAATCTTACCGAAGGATTTGATTCGATTCTGGCCTTTCAGCTTTCCCTGGATCTCCTTTGTAACGCCAGGCTCGAAATCGAAAAAGCGTTGAAGCGTCGAGATCTCATTACGGGCGACGTTGCAATCGCTTTACTTGATGACGAAATCGCCAAAATCCAAAGGCTGATCAAATCAGGTCAATTCACTCATTCACCGCGGGCACTTCAGAATGCGATTTCTCAAGCTAGCCAACTTTTTTGCGCAAAACAGCACATCAAGAACCAGTGCGCGATTGTTACACGACCGGCGTTGATCGAGACGCAAACACCGGTCGAACCTGGCTCTGTTACTCCAAAACAACTTCCTCTCTCCACCGGAGACACCGGCCGCCGCATGATCATCCATTCGTCGGTCCTGGTTCAATTAAATCAATCTCTATTCCCGGCCGAAAGAATGATCGTTGCTGCCGGAATAAGTGCTGGCGGCGATATAGCGGTTGGCGGTATTTATGACGTCACCGGCGAAGCTTCACAAGCGGGCGTGAAGGCGGACGCGAACTTATTGGGGCGGGCGCTGATCGCTATGGAAACCACAGAAACCTATTTTGCTCTCTGGATCCACTCACACCCGGGACAAGGCAAGAATGCAACGCACCCAAGCAGCATCGACCTAAACCAAGAAGAAGACTGGCTTAAGGACTACTCGCCCAATCTGGTCAACGCGATCATGGTGCGGGATCGCTTTATCCGTTTCTGGGGAAAATCCATCGAAACGAACAGGGTCACGATCGAAGTGGTTGGAAGCGGTGTCCAGAAGATTGAGCCAAATATCTACAAGCTCAACTAGTTATAAGGAGATTCCATGAAAATCAAAACATCAAAAGAATCCGCAAAATCCGATGTCGATACGGATGAACTTACGGAATTCCCAAGCAGTTTTTTGTCCGTCGAAAACCCCATTATAAGAATCACCGCAACCGAAATTCCGGTAACTCATCCGGCAGATCCGGACATGTTCGCCCGCCATGACGGTGTACCGGCTC
>JABDJV010000305.1 GCA_013003295.1 Pyrinomonadaceae bacterium
GAAGCACGCTGAGAGCGCGCTGCCAAACAGCTTCCCGATACCACCTCGTAAACGAGGTGGCTATACTCCTGCCCCCGTCTCCTTACTCCTGGCTCCTGTCTCCTGCCTCCTGCCTCCTGCTCCTGCCTCCTGTCTCCTGTCTCCTGCCCTCAAGCCGTCGCCGTCGCCGTTTCCGGAGTAAATACCATTTCTCCTTCTTTGGCGGAAACCTTTACGTTTTGCCCGCCCAATATCTCTCCGTTTAACAACTTTACCGCAAGCGGATTCTGGATCATCGTTTGAATCGCTCGTTTCAGCGGCCTCGCACCAAAGGCAGGATCATAGCCTTCCTTAAGCAGCAATTCCTTAGCTGAATCATCAAGTTCGATCGTCAGATCCTTTTCAGCAAGCAGCTTGTGCAAGCGTCTTAGCTGTACATCGATGATTCCGGCAAGAGCTTCCTTACTAAGCTGCGAAAATACGACGATGTCATCAATGCGGTTCAAAAATTCGGGCCTGAAGTGGTTTTTTAGTGTCTCCAAAACCCTCTCCTTCGCAGTCGTATCAACCAATGGATCCTGATTTTGGATCTCCCGCGAACCCAGATTGCTCGTCATGATCATCACGGTGTTCTTAAAGTCTACCGTGCGCCCCTTCGAATCGGTCAAACGTCCGTCATCAAGAATCTGCAGAAGGATGTTGAACACATCAGGATGCGCCTTTTCGATCTCGTCAAACAATATCACCGAATAGGGTCTCCGTCTGACCGCTTCCGTAAGCTGACCGCCTTCTTCATAACCGACATAACCCGGAGGCGCGCCGATCATTCTCGCAACAGCGTGCTTTTCCATGTATTCCGACATATCAAGCCTCGTTATCGCGCGTTCATCGTCAAACAAAAATTCCGCCAGCGCCCGCGCCGTTTCAGTTTTACCAACGCCGGTCGGACCGAGGAATATAAACGATCCGATCGGTCGGTTAGGATCCTGCAGTCCCGCTCGCGAACGCCTGACTGCATTTGCAACCGCAACCAGCCCTTCTTCTTGTCCGATAACCCGGCGCCGCATGTTCTCTTCCATCTTAATGAGTTTCTGCATCTCGCCTTCGAGCATTTTGGAAAGAGGAATTCCGGTCCATTTGGCAACGATCCCGGCGATGTCTTCCTCATCGACTTCCTCTTTTAGCATCACGCCCTCTTGCTGAAGATCTGCTAAACGCTCCTGCTCACCCTCGATCTGTTTTTCAAGCTCGGGAATCTTTCCATACTGTAATTCGGCGGCCTTATTGAGATTACCTGCCTGGCGCGCCTGCTCAAGCTCGAGTTTTGCTTGTTCGAGCTCTTCTTTGCCCGCACGCATCTTTTCAATCTCAGCTTTTTCCGATTGCCACTGCGCCTTCATGGCTGAGGATTTTTCCTGCAGATCGGCGATTTTTTTCTCAATATCTGAAAGATGTTCTTTGGCTTTTTCATCTTCCTCGCCCCCGAGCGCCTGTTTCTCGATCTCCAGCTGCAGGATCTCGCGTTCGAGTTCGTCGATCTCCTGCGGCAGCGAGTCGATCTCAATTCTCAATTGCGACGCCGCTTCATCGATCAGGTCGATCGCCTTGTCCGGCAAAAACCTGTCAGCAATGTAGCGATGGGAAAGGGATGCCGCCGCGAGAATCGCGGAATCTTTGATTCGCACACCGTGGTGCACCTCATACTTTTCCTTCAACCCGCGCAAGATCGCAACCGTGTCTTCAACACTCGGCTCCGCAATATAAACCTGTTGAAAACGCCTTTCAAGTGCAGCATCCTTTTCGATATGTTTTTTATATTCGTTAAGCGTGGTCGCCCCGACGGCTTTGAGCGTTCCTCTTGCCAGGGCCGGCTTGAGCATATTTGACGCATCGATCGCCCCCTCGGAAGCACCGGCGCCAACAACTGTGTGGAGTTCATCGATAAACAGAATTATGTGCCCATCCGATTTTTCGACTTCTTTCAAAACGGCTTTCAAACGGTCTTCAAATTCTCCGCGATATTTGGCTCCCGCCAGCATCGCGCCCAGGTCAAGTGAAACAAGCTTCTTGCCTTTTAGTGTTTCCGGAATGTCCCCGGAGACGATTCTTTGGGCTAAACCTTCAACGATCGCGGTTTTTCCAACGCCGGGTTCTCCAATTAAAACCGGATTATTCTTGCGTCGCCGGGACAGGATCTGAATCGTCCGGCGGATTTCATCATCGCGTCCGATTACCGGGTCCAGCTTTCCCTTTCTCGCCAGATCGGTTAAGTCCTGGGCGTATTTTTCAAGCGCCTGGAAATTATCTTCGGCGTTTTGGTCGGTAATTTTCGAACCGCCCCGCATTTCTTCAACGACCTTAATTACGTCTTCTTTGGCAACCCCGTTTGACCGTAGGATACGCCCCGAATCGCCCTCTTTTTCATCAGAAAGGGTTATAAGAAGATGCTCGGTCGAAATATACTCGTCCTCCATCCTCTCGGCTTCTTTTTGAGCCTCGGCGAAGATCGCATTTATGCGCGTACTAAAATACTGCTGCCCGCCCGAAACCTTCGGATGCTTGGCGATCGCCGCCTCAAGCTCGGTAACTATCTTGTCCCTATTTGCCCCAACCTTTCCCAGGATGGGCCGAACCACGCCTTGCTCCTGCTCAAGCATTGACGTAAGAAGGTGTTCGGGCTCGACCTGCTGATTCTCGCTCTTTTCAGCCACGCCGATCGCATTCTGAACCGCTTCCTGCCCGCGAATTGTAAATCTGTCAAATCTCATATTATTCGTTCTACGTGATACGTTATCCGCTTCGCTTTAACTCAAAAACTTTCGCAAATTCCGTATCACGTATTCCCGTTGTGCATCTACGCACTACTAGCTTTTGCTTCCGTATCGATCGCCTTTACGTCGCCGCTTTCTCCCGTCACCTCGATCTTGCGGGCTTTCGCCTCTTCTTTCTTCGGCAAGCTAACGCGTAGCACACCATTGGTGAAATCCGCTTTCGTATCCTCCGCCGAAACACTTCGGGGCAGGCTAAATGACCTGGTGAAGGTACCGTAAGAGCGCTCGACGCGATGATAATTGTCGTTCTCTTCCTTTTTCTCGAATTTTCGAGATCCTTTTAATGTGACTACATTATTTTCGATCGAAACTTCGAAATCTTCCCGCTTCATACCCGGGAGTTCTGCTTCTAAAACGATCTCATCTTCGCTTTCATAGATATCCACATTTGGAGTCCAGCCCCCGCTAGCCATTTCTTCGTCGTTAAAACCCCGCGGGAAATTCGTCATAAAGAGACGATTCATGTCGTCCTGCAGTCCTTTTAACTCTCTAAATGGATCATATTTAATAATACTCATTGTTTTTTTCCTCCTAAAAAACTGTCATTAGGTTAAAAATTTAATGTTTTGACTAATTGCTTAGTCTTAAAGAATAATAAAACTTGAGCCTCTTCTTGTCAAGTATAAAATTTAAGTCGGACGAATTTTATAAAAATCTAAAGTTTTTACGTTTTCAGATGACATTTTTGGTAATAAAAGGTTATATTTATTCCGCATTCCAAACAATTCAAACGCAGCGATTTAGAATTCACTCGTGAGTTTTATGTGTTTGTTTGTAGCTGACATATACAATGAAGATTCTTAAAGAGGCATTATTCCCATTAGTAGCTGTTTTTGCGGCCTTTATTATTGGTGGGATAATAATTCTGATCATCGGCGACAACCCTATCACGACTTTTCAGCTATTGGTCGAAAATTCGTTTGGATCGGTCAAAGGTGTAACCGAAACCCTCTTTTATGCAACGCCGCTGATATTTACCGGCCTCGCGGTCGCAGTCGCATTTCGCTGCGGATTGCTTAATATCGGCGCGGAGGGTCAGCTTTATGTCGCTGCGTTTGCTACGGCGTGGGTAGGAATTAAGTTTGGCGGAACGGTTGTAAATGTCTTCGGCGCGGAGCAAAACTGGTCATGGGCGAGTTTACCGGCAATATTGCTTGTCCCCCTGTGTCTAGCAACGGCAATCATCGTCGGCGGACTTTGGGGTGCAATACCCGGATTTCTGAAGGCGAAATTTGGATCGCACGAAGTTATCAACACGATAATGCTGAATTTTGTTGCGATCGCGCTGGTCAGCTACTTTACTCAGTATTATTACAAGATTCCGGGCGATCCGATAATGCAAACGGCACCGATCGGTGAAGCCGCGACGATTCCCAAACTAAACCAATTCCTGCCATTTATACCTCAGGACGTCGCATTAAATGTGTCGTTTTTGATCGCAATCGTAATGTGTGTATTGGTTTACATCTTTCTCTGGAAGACAAAATGGGGCTATGAACTTCGGGCGGTAGGTGAGAATCCGTCGGCGGCTGAATACGGAGGGATCTCGCCGAAAAAACAGATCGTTATCGCCATGACGATTTCGGGTGCACTGGCCGGAATGGTGGCGATTGGCGAGGTCATGGGCGATCGGCATCTGTATTATCACGAATTTTCGGGAGGTGTTGGCTTTTTAGGAATCGCGGTCGCGCTCCTTGGAAGAAACCATCCGCTTGGGATTCTTATCGCGGCGATCTTTTTTGCGATCCTGCTTCGCGGCGGAATTTTTGTCGACGCATTTACACGATACGTTTCGAAAGATCTGGTTGAGGTTCTCCAGGCAATTATCATTTTGTTTGTGGCAGCCCTGCAAAGATACACGAAGTAAAAAATATGGACGAATTTTTTACAATCACGACTTTTGGAATCTTGCTTTTTTCTGCGTTGCGCCTGGCGACGCCAATGATCTTTGCCGCGCTGGGAGGCATGTTTTCCGAGCGCTCCGGGGTTATAAATATAGCGCTTGAGGGCTTAATGCTGGCAGGAGCATTTACTGCTGCAGTTGTCACATATGAGACCAGTAACCCTTATTATGGATTT
This sequence comes from Pyrinomonadaceae bacterium, assembly GCA_013003295.1. Taxonomy (GTDB): domain Bacteria; phylum Acidobacteriota; class Blastocatellia; order Pyrinomonadales; family Pyrinomonadaceae; genus Aridibacter. The sequence goes on from JABDJV010000305.1 coordinate 4,890, forward strand.
CTGTGCGGGATCGTTTCGGGCGGCTTAATCGCGCTGATTTTTGCAATTGTTGTTATCGAATTTGAGGCCGACCAGGTGGTCGCCGGATTTGGTATAAACATCCTG
>JABDJV010000308.1 GCA_013003295.1 Pyrinomonadaceae bacterium
GGCCCATATGCAAGCTGCCCGTAACGTTTGGTGGTGGGATCACGATCGAGTATTTTTCCGCTTTCGGATCTTTATTGATCTCGGGTGCGAAGTAACCGTTTTCTTCCCAGCGCTTATAGTGATTCTCTTCGGCTTTTTTTGAATTGTATGTTTTTGATAATTCCATCGGTTTTATGTTTCGCCTGCAAATCGAAAGGTAATTCTAAAATAAAAAAGGCTAGTTTTCATCTAAAGAGAAAAACTAACCTTTGAAATCTTTTTGAAATAGATATCAGTCTTTCATTTTTTCTCTCGCAATCTCCTTGATTATAAGGTCAGACATTTGCGGAACAACCTCCCATGCAACCTCTTTAACCACCTTTTCCGACATCATCTCAACTACTCGGCGGGCGATCTTCTCAATAAGCTCGTCTGACTCGTCGATATCTGCAGAAGCCTTTGATTCACTGACATCGTCGGATTCACTAACATCTTCTTCTTCCTGAGCAAACTCAACGCCCGAATCGGCCGCATCATCAACGTGTTCGGACTCTTCGTCAGATGATTCAATATACGAAGTATCACCGTGAATATCCGCTTCAGATTCTGTATCGAATTCCGCGGGTGCGGTGATCTCCTCTTCTGTTGTCGTTTCTCCTGCGGCGGTGAATTCCTCTTCCGTAGTGTATCCTTCCTCTGCATTAGATTCCTCTTCTAGAGTTGTTTCTCCTCGGGCTGTGAAATCTTCTTCCACAGCAGCTTCTTCGTCAGCCGTGGTTTCTTCCTCAAAGTACGCTGTGCTCTCACCCGAATCTGCCTCAAAATAAGGAGTTTCTTCCTCGGCCGCCTCCTCATACGTATCCTCAGTTGGTTCCTCAAAATAAGTATCGTCAGTTTTCTCCTCGGATGCTTCAACGTGTTCGTCCAGCGGTTCGTCAGTCGATTCAGCGGGTTCGTCATCCATGAACGTTTCTTCTTCTGAGAATGATGATTCGTCCTCGGCCGGGGTGTCGAGGTCATCACCATCGGCAACGGGGACCTCAAGCAGATTCACTTCATCCAGGGAGAACAAATCCTCACCAGGAGCAGGCAATTCGGCCGTTTCAGGTGCATCAAAACTCTGGCTGTCAAAACCATCGAAGTGCTGATTCTCATCGCTCGATTCCGATTCTTCAGATGGATCTTCTTCGGTTTCATCTTCACTTCCTGATTCTTCATCGAGATTTCCAGTCGTCACGCCGTACGATTCAGTTGGCTCAACAATAGAAAACTCCCGAAAATCGTCTTGCGAATCTGACGAATCCTCATCAGACACCATTTCCTGATTCTCAAAAACAGCCGGATCGTTATCGGCCGGTTTTTCAAAATCGGTGAAACTAGCCTCCTCAACGGTATTGAAAGTCTCAAATGAAGCAACATTATCAACGGTGCCTTCGGGACTCTCAACCGGGGCCTGCGTTTCAAATCTTGAAACCTCATCCACCGGAACACTGCCGATCTGATCCGTTTGGATCATCTCATCATCGGCCTCCAGACTGCCAAAATCAGGCGGATTGGACGGCAAATCAAAGGTCCCGTTTTCTGCGCTCTGGGCCGCACTCATCGCCCGTTCGGATTCCGGGTTTCCCGGACCAACCAGTCCGAAAACAACGTTTACCAGCTGGGAAATCGATTGGAAAGGTTTCGTCAAATGAGTATCGGCGCCGACCCGTTCGGCTTCCTCCTCATCAAACGGTTCAAACGATCCGACAAGAAGTACGACCGGGATGTCACCAAAATCGTCTGAATTCTTTATCTTGTCGCAAATCTCATATCCGTTTAAGCCGGGCATATTTACATCCGCCAAAACAAGGTCGGGCTGGTTCTCCCGCAATTTATCCATGGCAGAATTTCCGTCCCCTACGGAAATAACTTCAAACCCCTCGTCCTGAAAGGTCAGATCGACAACTTTTTGAATTGTAACCGAATCATCTGCGAGCAGCAGTTTGCGTTTTGACACGATAATTTCACTCCTAATGATTTATAAACAGTCCTATTGTTTAGTCGAAAATTGGGGGATTCATCATACTATTCGACGATTTTTCTTTTCTGCTTAAACATCTGCAGCATCACTTTTAGCTGAGAAGCAGTAAAGGGCTTCGGTAGAAACGCGATCGCTCCCGATGAAAAGCTATCGGACGAAAGCGTGGGATTCTGCTCCGCCGTCATCATTATAACGGGTACATTCATCAGCCTTTTCTCTGACTGCATAAATTTGACGAGCTCATTGCCCTGAATATACGGCATGACAACATCAAAGATTGCAGCACCAAACTCCCTTTCCGACTGCAGTAGTTTGTAGGCTTCTTTCCCGTCCCTGGCAACAACCACCCCGTACCCTTCTTTTTCGACGATCGCTTTTACCAATCGAAGGATGGCCGGGTCGTCATCCGCTACTAATACTTGGAAATGCTCGTTAGTTTGTTCTTCGCTCATTATTAATTGTTTTGACTGACATTATTATTTTGTCGCTATTCCAGCAACCATTAAGGCGTATTATGAATCCTTGCGAGCTTTGCGGCAAGCTTTACCGCGGCTTTTAAACTCGAACAATCTGCAGCGTTTTTTCCGGCGATATCGTAGGCCGTTCCGTGGTCCACCGACGTTCTGATCAAGGGCAATCCCAAAGTAACATTTACCGACGCACCAAAGGACAAACATTTTACTGCTATCGTCGCTTGATCATGGTAACAGGCGACAACCGCATCAAATTCACCTTCGAATCCCCTCAAGAAAACTGTGTCAGCAGAGAATGGCCCGGAAACATCAATATCAAACTTCTCTCGGCATTCCTCAACGGCCGGCTCAATTTCGAGCGCCTCCTCGTCTCCGAACATCCCGCCCTCTGACGCGTGCGGATTCAATCCGGATACAGCGATCTTGACTTCTTTTTTCAATAGTCCGGACAACTCACGATCAATAAATCTTATCAATTCTACTAACTTATCACGTTTAACTGATTCGATCGCTTTCTGAAGTGAAAGATGAATCGAAAGCAACACGACACATAGATCCTCTGCAAAAAAACTCATCGCAAAATCCTTGGTGTCGGTCAGGCTCGCCAAAAACTCCGTGTGTCCCGGGAACTCATAGCCGCCCATCGAAAGCGCTTTTTTATTGATCGGAGCGGTCGTGATTGCATCCAGATCTTTTTGCTTCCACAGTTTTACAGCCGTTTCAATATATTCGGCCGAGGCCTTTCCGCCCACCGCAGATTCCTTACCAATAGGAAAATCCCGGTCTAAATTATCAAGGTTGTAGATCAAAGGAGATGAATGCGTTTCGGGTATCTGATCAGCCTTCTGTAATTCGATAAAATCAATTTTGATGCCGCATTCATTTGCCGTCCTTTCTAGGTAAGCGGCATCGCCTATGATCACTGGGCGGCAAATATTATTTAGCTCATCGTCGGCAAAAGCCTTTACGATTATTTCCGCGCCAATTCCCGCGGGGTCGCCCATTGTAATACCAATATTCGGCAAATCTAATCTAGAAATCTGTTTTGGGAGATTAGTTGTAGAGTCCTCAAAATCTAAGCAGATTCAAAAGCAGAATGCCTAAATTTCAACTTATCTGAAGAAAAATGTGTCGACCAAATTCCAAAGATGCTCACAAAACCCTTATTTTCCAAGCGTTTCAAAGAACCCATCCGAGCGGCCTTATTTCAAAATCAGTCCGCTTGACGGCGAATAAATGTCGGCACTTCGAGGTCTTCCTTATTGTCTCCCTCTCGCTGAGCTGCTCCGCTAACAGGACTTTCACCTACGGCTTTAACTTTCGCCGTTCGGGATTTATCCAGTTCGTTTGAAGCAATTGTATGCTCAAACCCAGTCGCTATCACCGTAACCCGAACCTCATCATCAACGTTCTCGTTGAAAACCGTTCCGAAGATAATATTTGCGTCTTCATCGGCCTCATCGTGAACCAACGCGATCGCGTCTTCGATCTCATTGAGCGGCGTATTTTCTGAACCGGTGATGTTGATCAATGCTCCTTTTGCACCTTTGATCGAATTCTCTTCGAGTAACTTGGAGTCGATCGCAGCTTTCATCGCCTGCAGTGTAGCGCCTTCACCTTTTGCCATACCTATACCCATAAGCGCAACGCCCATTCCCTTCATCACGGATTTAACGTCAGCAAAGTCCAGGTTTATGATTCCAGGGATCGTGATCAGATCACCGATACCCTGAACAGCCTGCAAAAGCACTTCATCTGCACGAAGGAATGCTTCCTTAATAGTGATCCTTTCTTCAACGTCTTTGAGCTTGGAATTTGGAATTGTAATTATCGTATCTACACATTCGCGCATCTCAGCAAGACCTTTCTCCGCTTGCCGCATACGCTTTTTCCCTTCAACTTCAAAGGGTTTCGTCACGACAGCAACTGTCAACGCTCCCATTTCGATCGCAAGTGCCGCAATCACCGGCGCAGCCCCGGTTCCCGTTCCGCCGCCAAGACCGGTCGTTACAAAAACCATGTCGGAGCCTTCCAGAACGTCCATTATTTTTTCAGTGTCTTCGATTGCAGCCTGACGCCCAACTTCCGGATCAGCACCCGCACCCAAACCTCTCGTCAATTGGCTTCCGAGCTGAATTTTCATCGGAGCCTTTGAGGAATTCAAAGCCTGCATATCAGTATTGGCAACAATGAAATCGATGTTTTGAACTCCCGATTCGATCATCCGGTTTACGGCGTTGCCGCCGCCTCCGCCAACACCAATGACCTTAATTTTCGCGCCCGTGATCGGCGGCTCATCAAGAAAAATTTCCAATTTTTTTCCGTTTTGAATGCTTTCCATTTCCATTATGATTGCTTCCCTTCTCGCTTATAATCTGTAGAACTTGCGTTGAATTTGTGGGGAATGGCATTTTTGACCTTTTCAACAATATGTAGTGCCTTTTGCGAGTAAGCATACAATGATTAGGGGTCAAAAATCTAGTCGAGATGTCAATTTTATCTAAATTTCCCTCGAAAATTTTCAAACCATTCTGCGACCTTTCGGGTTGGCGATTTGCCATCCATATCATACTCGAGTATTTGCGATCGCATCGACGATAATGCAAGCCCAATTGCCACAGCCCACTCGGGGCTTTCCGATTCATCTATCAATCCACCGAGAAGCTCCTTCCGGGGATATCCAACTCTCGTTGGAGCGTCAAAAACCTGCTCAGCGATGTCAACCATTCCGCGTATTGCCGAGCTGCCTCCGGTCAGAACAACCCCGCTTGAGATCTGTGCGTCCACTCTCGAAACTTCGCGCGCAATATGCTGCAGAAGCTCGATCGCACGCGGCTGGAGAATGTCGCAGAGAATCTCTTTAGTCAGTTGCCTGGTTTCTTTCCTTCCCACTGGTGTGATCTCGATAACTTCTTGTTTCTCCTCCTCGTCCATCAAATAGCCGGCGACGCAACCCATGTCGCGTTTAATCCTCTCTGCCTGGGGAATTGAAACTCTGAGCCCGGTTGCGATGTCCTTGGTAAAATTCAAACCGCCGAAAGGAAAAACAGCCGTATGTTGAACGGCTCCGCGGCCAAAGATCATCAGACTAGTGATCTCCGCACCTATATTTACAAGCGCACAGCCGTATTCGCGGTCCTCATCCGTCAATGTGCTGGTTGCCGCACCCAGCGGCTCAAGTACTATATTTTCAATCTCCAGACCAGAGTTATTCACTGCCTTAACCACGTTTTGCCGTCCGGCACTCGGGCTCGTCACCAGATGAACAAGGGCCTCAAGCCGCGCCCCGCGCATTCCGGCGGGTTCGATGATCCCATCCTGTCCGTCAACAATAAACTCCTGCGGCAAACGATCGACGATCTCCCAGCCCGTCGGCAACTGAATTGCACTGGCAGAATCGATCGCGCGGTCAACATCCTCATCGGTTATCTCACGCCCGGCTCCGGCAACTGCGACGACGCCGCTCTTACTTTCGCCGCGTAAATGTTCGCCCGAAAAGTTTACCGTCGCCATCTGAATCTCGACTCCGCTGATTCTCTCGGCCTCGTCTACAGCCTTTTTTACCGATTCCACGACCGAATTTGCAGTCGTCACAATTCCGCGGCGAAGCCCCTTCGATTCGGCTTGTCCGATACCAACGATATTCATTTTCCCGTCTTCATCGGGCTCGCCGATCACGCATCTTACCCGGCTTGTCCCAATATCAAGGCCGACTGCAAGTATTTCTCTATTTATCATTGTTTTTTCAATGGAATACCGTCTTTCAATCATGAATTTCGGTATCCGATAACATTCCGACTTCCGCTAATAATGATCGACTCAACATCCTTCCCACGCCCGGCGATATTTTCCAGTCCTTCTTTTAGGCTTTTACCAAAATCCTTTCTGCCCAAAAAGATCGTCACGTTTTCACCTGAATCGGAAACGATCGCGCGCGGCTCTCTCAGATCCGAAAGATCGATCGCCCGGACCCGGCTCACCAGATCAAATTTTTGCCATTCTTTTCGAAGTGAAACAAAGAGTTCGACTCTTTTCTTATTGAGCTTGATCGCATCTGGTGATTCGGATTGGTCCCAACCGAACATCGTAAATTTCGGTCGTCGTTCGCCGTTGGAAACGCGGCTCAACACAAGGGCGTCCTTATCAACCCAGTAATCACCGCCTTCAATTCTTACTACCGCTTTTGGAATCCGCTCATTTACAACAACCCGGATCTTATTCGGAAGAACTCGCGAAACGCTGGCCGATTTTACATATCTGAATTTCTCAACCTCTCGTTTTATTAGATCGATGTCTGCATACCAGACCCCCGTTTTAACGGTATTTGTCCTTACGATCTTTTCTATTTTTGCTCGCGGAGCACGGCTGACGCCTCTGACCGCAACGGCCTGGAAATCAAAGAAGGATGATGCCGTAACTGTTCTATAACCGACAAGCGTGACCAAGCCCAAACAAGAAAGAATACAGAAAATAAAGAATAGCGGCACGAAGAAATTAGCCATGCTCTTCTTTTTTCTACGGGTTCCGGGTCTGCGTCGTTTTGCTGCGGTCCTGGTTTTGCTTCTGGTCGTAGTTCTTCTTTTTCTAGCCATGTTTGCTCCTCAAAAGTTCTAAGATCTCATCGGAAAGATTTGTAATACTTCCCGCTCCAAGGGTTATAACTAAATCATTCGCTGCTAAATCCATTGCTACTTTTTCTGCGGCGGTCGAAACTTCGCCGATATGCTGAACATTTTTGTGTCCGAATTCCTCTATCTTCTCTGCTAAAACCTCAGCCGTGATTCCCGCAATCGGCATTTCACTTGCCGGATAGATATCGAGTAAGTAAACGACGTCGGCATTATTAAAGGACGTTGCAAAATCTTCCATAAGATCCTGGGTACGCGAATAGCGGTGGGGCTGAAAAACGATCACGATCCTTCTGCCGTCGGCACCGTTCTTCGCAGCTTCGAGCGTTGCCAGAATCTCGGTCGGATGGTGGCCATAATCGTCAAATACCTTGATGTCACCGATTTCTCCTTTATATTGAAATCGCCGGTTGGCATTCTTGAATTCCGCAAAAGCTTCGGCGATCTTCTCAAACGGCACTTCGAGTTCGAGGGCGACAGTGGTCGCTGCCAAAGCGTTATAAACATTATGTTTTCCGGGAACCGGGAGGTTTATCTCGCCAAGCTCTTGATCCCGCTTGACGACCGTAAATGTCGAGCCAAAATCGTCATTGAAAACGATGTTTTCTGCCGAGACATCGGCCTGCCGGCTGAAGCCGTAAGTAATCACTCTTCGATTCAAATCTGGGATGATCGACTGAACATTCGGATCATCAAGGCAGATGATATTCGCTCCGTAAAAAGGAACTTTGTTGCCAAAGTCGGTAAAGCATTCCATCACGTCATCCATCCCCTTGTAGGATTCCATGTGTTCGCGATCGATATTAGTTACGACCGCGATCGTGGGGTAAAGCATTAAAAATGAGCGGTCGCTTTCATCGGCCTCAGTAACAAACCAATCGCTCTTGCCAAGCTTGGCATTTGAACCGAGGGTATCGACAACACCGCCCACAACCGTAGTCGGGTCGATCCCGGCATGCCCCAAAACTGTGGCAACCATTGAAGTCGTCGATGTTTTCCCGTGTGACCCGGATATCGCGACCGAATAGGGCTTAAGGGTCATTAATTCGGCAAGCATTTCGGCACGGGGAATGATCGGAATCTTCTTTTCTTTTGCAGCCTGAATCTCAGGATTGTCTTCTTTTATCGCAGATGAATAAACGACAACCTGGGCCTCACCGACGTTTTCCGCAGAATGTCCCTCGTAGACTTTGATATTAAATAGCGTTTCGAGTCGGGCAGTGTTCTTGGATTTATTGAGATCCGAGCCTGTGACGTTAAATTTTAGGTTACACAGCACTTCAGCGATACCGGACATACCGATTCCGCCGATGCCTATAAAATGTATGTTTTTTACGTGCCGAAACATATTTTCCCTTGTCAGTCTTCAATTTGCCAGCAAGGTTACACCCTCTGCTATTCTTTTCGCGCTAAGCCTTCAATAATGTCGACCGTTGCCGCCGCTGCGTCAGCCTTGGCCATTTTCTTAGCGCATAATTCCATCTCAGAAATTTTCTCCGGCGAATCGATAAAGTTCTTTATCTCCCGGGCCAGCGTCTCGCCCGTCAGCTCGGCCTGCAAAATCATTTTCGCAGCACCATTATTCTCCAATGCTTCCGCATTCTTTCTTTGATGATCATCTGCCGCTGTCGGCAGCGGGACCATTATTGCGACCTTTCCGGCCGCTGCAACTTCCGCGCACGTGGTCGCTCCCGCGCGCGAAAGTATCAGATCCGTTTTTTCAAATTCGGACACCATATCCGAAATGTATTCCCTTATATCGGCGTCGCTCCAATCGTTTTCGCGGTAACCGTTTTTGACCGTGTCAAGGTCGAATTTCCCGGTCTGGTGGGTGATTCGGAGCTTGCTCTTACTGTCTGCCAGAAATTTCAAAGCATCGATCATCGCAAGATTTATCGCCCTTGCACCTTGCGAGCCGCCAAATAGGAGCAGGTTCATCTTCTTGCCCCTTTTCTTCGGCTCAATATCAAAAAACTCCTTTCTTACCGGATTTCCGGTGACAACGCCCTTATTTCGAAAATACGGCATTGCTTCTTCAAAAGTTAACGCGGCTTTGGAAACGACCCTCGACAGGCAGCGATTGGTAAAGCCTGGCAATGCGTTTGATTCCATCGCGACGGTCGGAATCCTCATCATACTCGCCACCAAAAGCACCGAACCGGTAACGTAGCCGCCGGCGCCAATAACAACATCGGGCTTGAATTTCCTCAGCAGTTTTCTTGCTTCGAGAAAACTTTTTGGCAATACAGCCAGGCCCTTGATCTTCCCGGCGAGACCAACATTCTTTAGCCCCGCACTATTTATCAAAGAAAGTTCAAAACCATTTTCGGGAACGATTTTCGTTTCAAGTCCGCGCTCTGTTCCAACAAAACGAACCACTGAATTTTTATCCCGCCGCAAAATTTCTTTCGCAACGGCGATTCCCGGATAAATATGTCCGCCCGTTCCACCCGCGGCGATCAAAACTCTCATTTCAATACAATTTCAAACTTCCCCAATTCTATCGACGCGTCCTTCTTCGCGATTTCGTCTTGTTCCTTTTCACGCTCTTTTTCGGCTTCCCGGTCGCCTTGTTAGTGC
>JABDJV010000335.1 GCA_013003295.1 Pyrinomonadaceae bacterium
AGGTATGGCGGCGAGGAATTTTCGATTCTTCTTCCGCAGACAAACATTGAAGAAGCCCGAATTATTGCTGAGCGTATAAGAGAGAAGATCGCAACGACCCCATTTCCGAACCGACAGGTGACCGCGAGTATTGGTATTGCCAGCATCTCATTTGATATAAGTACGGCCGAGGAAATAATTTCCGCTGCGGATAAAGCCTTGTTTGAGGCAAAGAGGAAGGGCCGAAACAACGTCCAGGTTCATTCGCGCAGCGTAAACGAGCTCCAGATGCAAAGCTAATAGAGAATTTAAGCACAAAACGTTTACAGAGTTTTTTGTAAATGAACATTTCGGAAAAATCGAAAATATTGTCCTCGATCGAGGCAGATGAGTTCATCGGTAGAAACGATGAGCTCGATCTTTTATTGCGCCATGCCAAGGGTTTGAATGAGCGCAATGGAATGGTCGTGCTTTCTGCGCCGGGTTTGGGCTTGAGCGAAATGCTCAGGCAGGTTTACGACCAGTTGTTTTACGAACAGGGCGAAGTGATCCCGTTTTACTTTCGTATCGATAAACGAGACCGGACAGCCAAGCAAATGGCGATAAGGTTTCTGCAGTCGTTTTTACGGCAGACCGTTTCGTTTCGAAGAAATGACGCTGCTATTCTTCGTTCTTCTGCGGATATCTGTGAGCTTGGCGAGCTTTCAATGCCGTCCGACGGTTATTGGATCGATCGCCTTGTGGAAACCTGTTCTTCAGTCAGCGAGCTGAACGATGACAATTCGTTTATAAGGCAGGCTTTGAGCGCACCCCTTCGGGCAGCATCGCACAGCGCGGCTTCCGTCGTAATCATTGATGACTTTGATAATGCGGAGTTTCTCACCAACGGTATCGACCTCGTCGAGGAGTTCAAAAATATCTATCGCCTGGCAGATTTTCCATTTATCTTTGCCGGAAAGAGACGCTTCCTGTTTAACTCTATTCAAACCGGACGGACAAGACTCAGCGATGTCGATAGACTCGATTTTGGTCCGCTTTCTTTTTCCGAGTCGGGTATTCTGATCGAGTCATATTCCAATGACCGCAATGTCAAAGTCACAGATCAAACCCGCGATCTAATAGCGGAGCAGTTTCGCGGCAACCCGTCTTTTATAAAGATGATCATCAATCGAGCGGCAGAGAGTTCCGTCGCACTCGATTCATTTCAAAACGTAGAAAATGTTTATACGGAAGAGCTTTTTGGTGGCAAGGTTAAGGGTTTTTATGATTCGATTTTCGATTCAATTACGGCGGATATTGAGATCCAAAAACAATTGATCGGGCTGCTTTATAATTCGCTTACGGTCGAGAGAGAAAAAACCCCGGTCGAATTTTGGAAAACGCATCTTGCTCTTAGCTCGATCGAGTTTTATCGGGTGATGGGCCTGCTCAATTCGAGCGAGATCCTTCGGCAAACTTCAAATCTGGTTGAGACAATGCCGGAAAATGAAATTCTCAGCGATTATATAAAGGCGCGTTTTCGTTTGGAGATTCGCCGCGACCGGCGAACGCTGGTGGTGGCTGAGTCGATCGCGGAGTTTCTAAAACGCGCTCCGGAGACGATGGCTAAATTTTACCGTCGGAAGACTGCGATCGGTATGCGCAGTCTGATCTCCGTCTTTAATAATCAAAACGCGCCGATCAGTCTTTTTGACTATTCCGTTTATAAAGATCGGCACAAAGGAGAAAACCCAGAGAAGATCCTCGAAAAAGTAAATGCCGAACCGGAGAAGATCGAGCTTCCTCAAATCGTTTATACCGCAAATACGGTCTCATTTTATTCACCGATCGGAAAGCTGACTGAAACGGAGCGGTCGGCGGTTGCGCTCGGATTTGAATCGGCCGAATACAAGGACGAGAATGAGGTTGTCTGGATAGCAGCCGAGATTGATTCCAAGCTGGAGGCTCCAGCCGATCTGGTTTCGTTCTGGTGCGATCGCTTAGAAATGGTTGCGTTGATGTGCGACTTCAGACGGTTTCGACTCTGGCTGGTGGCTCCGGAGGGTTTCTCGCCCGAAGCATTAGAGGTTTTGGATGAAAGAAATGCAATCGGCTCCAGCAAGCAGCAGGTGAGGCTCTTGGCGAAATTTCTTGATGCCGAGGATTCCATCGAAAAGCGATTTAACCCCAACGAGTACGAATTGGTATTACCAATGGGAGACGACACGGAGTTGATAGCCGCCTCCGCTCTGGAAGACGTTGCGCGCCGTCATTCGGTCAAATCAAAGGCGATCAATCAGATAAAGACGGCACTCGTCGAAGCCTGTATCAATGCGACTGAACACTCCCACAGCCCGGATCAGAAGATCTACCAAAAATTCTCGGTTGAAGACGGCAGGATCTCAATTACAATATCGAATCGCGGTTTGCGATTTAAGGGCAAGGAAGCGACCGAGATATTTCCCGATGAGGGCCGGCGCGGATGGGGTATCAACCTGATCAATTCCCTTATGGATGAAGTGAAATTCGAGAATGTCGATGATGGTACTCGAATCTCGATGACAAAATATATTTCCAAGTAGGCCCCGCCACATTCGTCTTATCTCCAGCCGCAGGTTTTATCCAACCAAATTGATTTACCGGCAAAAGCGATCTATCTTTTAAAATCGAGAGAAATGCTTTAAATCCCCTGCGTTCGAATTATGGAAATCCCCGAGGAAATTGAAAGCTACCGCGATAAAAAATGGCGAAGAGAAGAGACCCGGAAGGTTTCAAAGTCGGCCGACCTTGAAGATCTGGTTGAGGACCTGGGCTTTTGCTGGGCGCTTACGGATTCGAGAGTTTCGCTTCCTTCCGTGTATATTGCTGTTTGCGGGCGGCGCGACGTTCACGCTCCAAAAAACGTCCAAAAAGATGAAGAAATGAGCCTCGCCTGGGTGTTGAAGGACGAAGTTATGCAGCGGGGAAATGTATATTATTCGAAACTGGTAAAGGGAAAGGCGATGTTTGTCGCCCGTCGATTGATCCCTTATTTCAATGCGATTCACGGAGTGCCAAAGGCGCTTGAGAAGGTGACCCTGACACTTGATGCTCAGACGATCCTTGACACCCTCCGGGAGGAATGGGAATCATCGACAGGCGACCTGAAGGACGAAACCAATATTCACGACCGAAAGCGCTTGACCAAGGCACTGGACGAGCTGCAGAGATCCTTAAAAGTAATCCCCTACGAAGTGCTGTATAAGCCAAAATTTACCTACTTGTGGACTTTGGCAGAGGCGCGGTTTATGGAAGAGCTCTCGAAGAATGTCTCGCGGGAAACGGCGATCAAGGAGCTCGCGAAAGTGTTTTTGGAAATGTGTGGAATGACCTTCAGGGGCGATCTCGCACGGGCAATCGGTGTTCCTGCAAAACAAGCGGGATATGCAAATCATCAACTTGTCGACGAAGGCTTCGCCGAGCGGATCAAAGAAGGTGTCTATAGGCTAAGCAGCATCCGCTGAATGAACCCTGGTAAATAAGATCTCTTGTTAATACTTTCGGTTCCTAAATCCGACTATAACCTGACGGAATCACCTGGTAAAAAGAACCATTGAACAGTGAACCAAACGAAAGAGGGGTCAAGATCAGTGTGCAGCCAATCGTAATTGATAGAAGGCCCCGCATTTATGAATATTTAACTTTTAACCAAACCCGGTATTTTGTTAGTATGAGTTCTTGGCTTTTAACCGAGAATTCGTACAATAAATGCTTTCAATCATTGCCAAATTACTTCTCCTGACCGCCTTCGTGAGCACATTTTCGATTGCCCAGGATATGGAGAGCGACGTGTCTGCAGACGATAACGCCGCCTTACTCGAGAAGCGCAGAAAGCCGGTTACCGTTCCAAAATTTTCAAATTCTCCGACCATTGATGGCAAGCTCGACGAAGAGGTTTGGAAGCAGGCAGCACAGTTTACAGATTTTGTTCAAACGGAGCCCGGCGACCTGATCCCGCCCTCAAAGGAAACGATCGCGTATATGGGTTATGACGAAAAGCATTTGTATATAGCGTTTATGTGTTTTGACGATCCTGACCAGATTCGCGCCACGGTGGCAAAGCGAGATCAGGTTGGCTCGGAAGATTATGTCGGCGTATTTCTCGATACCTTCGATGCCCAGCGGAAAGCGTATATACTCCTTTTCAATCCCTACGGAATCCAGGGAGACGGGATAAAGACCGTGAATGACCGCCGTTCGGATTTTAGTGTCGACATCGTGATGGAATCGAAAGGCATGATCCTGCCAAACGGCTGGTCGGTTGAAGTTAAAATTCCGTT
>JABDJV010000346.1 GCA_013003295.1 Pyrinomonadaceae bacterium
GGGTCCGCAGGGCCCGGTGTCGCCCATCTGCCAGAAATTATCCTTTGCATCAAACGGCAAAACTCTCGAGGGATCGGCCCCCATTTTTATCCACAGGTCGCGTGCTTCGTTATCGGCGGGAACATCTTCGTCACCCTCAAAATATGTGAACCAAAGGTATTTTGGGTCCAGTCCGAGTTTTCCTTCGTCGATGCTCCCGGTCAAAAAATCCCAGGCGAATTTGATCGCATCCTCTTTGAAATAATCGCCAAATGAGAAATTGCCGAGCATTTCAAAAAATGTATGATGGCGCGCGGTTTTGCCGACCTCGTCGAGGTCGTTGTGCTTTCCGCCGGCGCGTATGCACTTTTGGGATGAAGCGGCCCGTGAATAATCGCGTTTTTCGTTTCCGAGGAATACGTCTTTAAACTGATTCATTCCCGCATTTACAAAAAGCAAGGTTGGGTCATTTGCAGGGAGAAGAGGTGAAGAATGGACGGGTTTGTGTCCGTTCTTTTCAAAATATTCAATAAACTTTTGTCTGATTTCTTTGCCTTTCATATTTTTTGACAATCATGCCAAGTGACGACTGGATCAAGATTATTTAGCCGCGGATCTGCGCGGATGACGCGGATTGGTAATGGCTGATCGGCGTTCATCTGCATAAATCCGCGGCAAAAACTTCCATATCTAACGGCTCAGTACACTGCCGACACTTGAGTTGAAATTTTAACACGAACCGAAAGGCAAAACTATCAACAAAACTCCGTCAGATCAGGGTATGAAAACGAAATCAATTTTATTATTGGCTCTCATATCGTTAGGATCGCTGACGCTGTTGGCGCAGAATGATCCGGATGTCTCCAGTATTCGTTCTGGTGTTTTGAGAACAAACAAATTGCTCAAGACTTTTAAGAAGACGACGAAGATGGTCGAAGGGGTTTCGCTCGAAGGCACCGAAGCGACCTTTTACACGTCAACCGCGGGCTTAAAGAAGATCCACGCAGAGATGGCAGGTGAGACCTATTACGCCAAAGCAGATTATTATTACTCGGATCGCGGCGAACTGACTTTTATCTACTATCAGTTTAATCGTTACGACACGCAGATCGGGATGACTCCTCCGCCGAAGGTCGTCAAGGTTGAGGAAAAACGCCTCTATTTTAAGAACAATAAATTGATCAAGCGGATCAACACGATCACTGAAACCGGCGAGAATATAGGCGGCGGTGAAAACGAAAAAGAAATTCTGGATCTTGAAAAAACATTTCGTAAAGCGGAAAAAAGTTAGCGTATTTCGTCAATGACCGATTCGCCTTTTGAACGGTCGCCAGACGTCCACTGCCATTTTTCGTGCATGCGAATTCTGCCGTCTTCGAGAATCTCAGGGGTCGAAATACATTTCCCGGTCATCAATTCGCCTTGTTTATTGAGGTGCTGATAGCGCATATCGAGGATTCCATCGTCATCGCATTTTGCGAGGAGGGTTCCAAAAACAATCTCGCCGCCCTTATATTCTGCCCAGACCAGGTCGCCATTCTGGTGGTAATGAAAAACGGTTTCGCTTGAAACCTCTCCGCTTTCGGAATTGGTGACCGATGCAAACTTTTTGTCGTTGTAATTGAGTCCGTTCATTTTTAACCAAAACTGGCGATCCGTTAAGATTCATTTTTAGGAAGCGCCTCGAGTTTTTGCCGAATCAAATCGTATTCAAACCCCAGCCTGACCAGGTAACCAAAAAAATTCTGTCGCTCATTGTAGGTTTGCGGAGGACCCTTTATACGGAGTCTTTTTTCGATCGCTCGTTCGATCAATTCGGATTCGGGAGTTTCATCATAAGCCGAATCCAGAGCCTTTTCGATCGTTTCGGGATCGATCTTTTTCTTTTTTAGATCCTGGGCGAGACGTCTTTTTCCGATCGGTTTTCCGCGGATTTTTGAAGACGCAAAACTTGCAGCGTACTGCTCGTCGTTGAGGTAGTTGTATTCCTTCAGTTTTTCGATCACACCATCGACGATCTCTTCATTTGTCCAGGCCTTTTCGAGCAGACGGGTACGGATCTCTTCGATCGAGCGCGGCTTGTAGGTCAGCAAATTTACGGCGCGGTCAAAGGTTTTTTTCCGCGATCTTTCCGGGTCTTTGATCACGCGGTCCTCATCTTTTATCGGCCTTTTGTATCTCATCCTCTTCCTTGGAGCGCGGACATCCCTGTCCGCACGTTGCGACAGCGACGAACAAAGTTTGTTTAATCGCTACTTATCATTCACTATATTCGCATCAAAGATGCTCATTGCGGACACGGATGTCATCTTCTCCCTTGGAGCGCGGACATCCCTGTCCGCACGTCGCGATAGCGATGAACAAAGTTTGTTTAATCGCTACTTATCATTACACTATATTCGCATCAAAGATGCTCATTGCGGACACGGATGTCCGCGCTCCGGTTGCTCCGACTAATTATGAACGGCATTCTGATCATAGACAAACCCGAAGGATTTACCTCGCACGATGTTGTCGCGCGTGTTCGCCGGATCCTCGAGACAAAGAAGATCGGTCATACCGGAACGCTTGATCCATTTGCGACCGGTGTCTTGGTAATGCTGGTTGGAAAGGCGACAAGGCTCGCCCGGTTTTTGGATCGAGACGAAAAATCGTATGAGGCGACGATCCGTTTTGGTTTTGAAACGGACACCGGCGATCGAACCGGCGCCCGGCGCGATACGAAATACGCGATTCGTAATACGGATGTGGAGCCAAAGGTCTCAAATGAAAAAGTGCGCAATATTTTGCCGCAATTTACCGGTGAGATCGAGCAGATTCCGCCAATGTATTCGGCCAAGAAAGTTAAGGGGAAAAAGCTTTACGAATTGGCACGAAAAGGAGTTGAGATCGAACGCGAGGCCGTAAAAGTAAAAATAAGCGCATTGCGAATTACGGGTAACCAATCACGGGATAATAATTTCAAACTCGAGGTGGTCTGTTCAGCCGGGACATACATCAGAACCCTGGCTGAAGATATCGGCCGGGAAATCGGGATTCCATGCCACCTCGCAGAATTGAGGCGAATTAAGGCAGGCAAGTTTAACATCGCGCAAGCGGTTTCAATAGAAGAGTTAGAGGAGATGTCCGAAGCTCAAAAGATCAATCGGATCTTGGTTCCAATGAACGAAGCCGTTTCCCATTTGCCCGGACAAATATTAACCACGGAAGAGTTAAAGCGGGTGCAAAATGGAATGAAAGTAGATGCAAGTTTCGAAGGCGAAAACGTTCAAAATATCAGACTGATCGATGCGGATCAGAATCTTGTTGCGATAGGAAAATACATGAAACAAGAGCAGCAAATTCAGCCCCGCATCGTATTGATAAATCAATGAATTCTGAGGTTTGAACATGATCAAATTACTTATTTTAACGCTCTCATTTATATTCCTTTTCGGCAACATAGACGACGATCCCTTGCCCGTCGAATCAGAGGCCATTTTCGACGTCTCAACCCTTTCGGTGGAAGGACAAGATGCCTACGGAGCCTTGCTAAATGCCCGGCAATTTGAAGATTCTCACGTTGGTTTTGCCGGAACACTTTCGACCAAGATCGCAGACTTTAACACGCTCCTAAAAGAAAAAAACGCCGACGCAGCTTTCAAATCGATCCTGAAAAAGGGAACGATAGCGGGCCAACTTTACGGTCTCAGCGGAATATTCTTTACTGATCACAGCCACTTTAAAACCGAAGCCCTCCGGTACGCGGAAAGCGGAATGAAAGTCGAAAAATTGAGCGGATGTCTTGCGGGTTCAGTGCGAGTCTCAGAGATTGTTTTCTCAAAACGCGAAAACGTGGCTATAATAAGCTCAGGCGAAACAATTGAGAAATTTTGGAAAAACAATAAGAAAACTTACGTGCTGGACATAGCACACGGCGGTTATCCGGCTCTATTTAAGCATTACGGAAAAAAATAACCGCCCCGACATATTGATGCAGAAAAAACATATAGCTTTGGGATTAGGCGGCGCAATTGGCGGAGCGATCGCGATGAAACTGATCATGCGCCCGAAAACGGTGAGGTTTGAAGAAGTTGCTGATAGGATCGCGCATTCTGAAAACTCGAAATTTGTCGACGTAGACGGCGTTGAGATCCACTACCAGGAATTTGGCGAAGCAGGTAACCCGACGATGATACTGGTACATGGCTATACTGCTTCAACCTATGTCTGGAAATCGGTTGCTCCAAAGTTTGCCGAGGAAGGATTTCACGTAATCGCAGTTGATTTGGTCGGGTTTGGTTTTTCTCAAAAACCGGCCTGGTTTGATTACCGCATCGCTTCGCAGGCGCGCATGATCTCGCGTTTTATGAATCGTCTGGGAATCGGAAAAGCGACCCTTGTGGGTAGCTCGTTTGGTGGCGCGGTTTGCTCCTGGGTAACCCTCGACAATCCGGAAAGAGTTGAAAAACTCGTACTTGTAGGATCCGTGATCAACGACGCGCCAAGCCGAAATGCGATATTCAAGGTCTTGTCGGTTCCGGGTATTGGCGAATCGTTGTCCCCGTTTTTGATCGATTCAAAAGCGTTTTTGAAGATGCGAATGCATGGAACACTAGATAAAACAAACCACGATTTGATCACCGAGGAGCGAATCGATTCTGTGATACGTCCCTTGCGTGCTGCCGATGCACACAATTCACTGCTTACTACCGCAAGAAACTGGGACGCTGATCGCATTCAGGATGATGCCCATCTGATCGAGCAGCCAACCCTCTTGATCTGGGGTGAAAATGATGAGGTAATTCCGGTAAAACATGGTGAGAGACTGTACGATACGATCCTAAATTCCCGCTTTGTTGTGCTAAAGGATTGTGGTCATGTACCGCCCGAAGAAGCACCTGAGCTTTTTGCCGAATTGGTAGTCGAATTTTGCCGCGACAGTAAGGGCCATATCGAGCCAAAAGACACCGAAAAAATGGAACTCTCACAGGTTGAAAGTTAGCCTGATCACTCAAAAAAAACATTCAAATTTGACCGGATTTAAAGCGATACGTTTTTGATCCGGTTTTTCTTGCGAATTTATTTCTGGAAATTCCTCCAAATTAGTTGTTTAACAACGTTGAATAACACCAAACAATCTTATATAATTTAAGAAGCTTACCTTATATAGGGAAAAGCTAAGTCCAACCCTGCGTGATCCGGTTCGGCTCACGACAAAAAAATGAAAGAAATGACTTTCTGAAATGAGAGTTTTTAAGGAGAGAATTATGCGTAAAATCGCGTTTGTATTGGCAGCATTTTGCTTGAGTTTTACAGTGGCAGCGGCCCAGGATGAGCCAAGCGGTGCAAATGTAAATCAGTCGGAGCAGGCCGAAAACGCTTCGAAGCCAAATGAAGTCTCAAAATTCCTACTGAAAAAAGAAATCTACGAGAAGAACGACTTTTCAGATTTTGCAGCTAAACTTCCCGACTACAAAGAGAAGCCAAAAGCTGATGCTGAGACGCCGGATCAGGGCAAAGCCCGCAAAGGCTACGAAGTTTTCGTGAACCACAATACCGAATGGCTCAGCAACGGATTTGGGATCTGGAGAACGACCGATGTCAGCG
>JABDJV010000360.1 GCA_013003295.1 Pyrinomonadaceae bacterium
ATACTTCTCCTGATTCAGTTGAGGCCTCGGCGTTCTAATTCAAACTATTGAACTTAAAAGAGGCGAATTGCGAATTGCGTATTTCGAATCACGAATCACGAACCGCCCGTCGATACTACCCCTCCAAACCTTCTGTCGCGTTTTTGAAAATCTAAGAGTGCTTTGAAGATCTCTTCGCGGCGAAAATCCGGAAAAAGAGTGTCGGTTACATAGATCTCGCTATAAGCCACCTGCCACAAGAGAAAATTTGAGATTCGCATTTCCCCGCTCGTACGGATCATCAGATCAACTTCCGGCAGCCCGGCAGTATACAGGTTTTGCTCGATATGCTGCTCGGTAAACTCGGCTGGCTGGACGCCCTGTGCGTTCATTTCGGAAAATGCTTTCCGACACGCATCGACGATCTCTGCACGGCCACCGTAGTTTAGCGCAACATTCAGTTTCGTCCCCTTATTGTCAGCAGTCTTTTCTTCGGCTTTTCGAATCTCTTCGCGTACATCCTCTGCCAGGCCCTCGATGTTTCCGATCGCGCAAAACTTTATTCTATTCTCGTGAACCTCGTCGATCTCATTCTTGATGTAATGCTTCAGCATCTGCATTAATGCAGATACTTCTTCTTCCGGCCGTTTCCAATTCTCGGTCGAAAATGCATAGAGCGTAACGGCATCGATCTCTAGTCTTGCAAAGGTATCCAGGATCGAACGCACGGATTCAGCCCCTTCCTGATGGCCAAATATTCTCGCCTTTCCGCGCTGCTTTGCCCAGCGTCCGTTACCATCCATGATGATCGCAACGTGTTGTGGAAGCCGCTTGAGATCGATCTGTGAAAGCAATACTGCCTCAGTCGACCCGGGATCGATAACCTCTTTGAAATTTGTGTGCATAAACGGTCATTGAGATATTAAGCGCGATTAGAAAAATGGGCAAGTCTGTCCAACAGGCGGAAACACGCGTGCGACGGAGTGTGCAGTAGTGTGTCTAAGATTTTAACGCCTCGCCAAATCCCCTATTCGGCATGGGCGCGATAATATGAGATGACCAAGTGCACAGGTACGCACGTGTTTCTGCCTGTTCTGCCATGGCAGGATTTAGGCGAAAAACGCCTTTTACACTATAATATCGGCTAATCAAATCTAACTAATTTCCGAGGTCACAAAACATGCGTAAAACAGCAGTTCTTTGTTCAATCGTCTTTTTTGCAATTTCCATTACCAGTTTCGCTCAAAAAAAAGGTTCGACTCAAAAACGAAACTCGTCAATTCAGAAAATGCTCGATGATGTCTCCGCCACGAAGCTAAAGGAATATAACCTCAAGCTGGTTTCTTTTGGGACACGCAACACGAATTCCGCTCAGGACAATCCGAAGCGCGGAATCGGGGCGGCAAGAGACTGGATCTACGATGAATTTAAAAGAATCTCGGCAGACTGCGGCGGTTGTTTGGAAGTAGAAAAGCAGACCTTCTTGCAGCCAAAGGGGCGCCGGATTCCGGCCGATGTCAATATCACCAACGTGATCGCGACACTTAGAGGGACGAAAAATCCCGATCGTATTTATGTAGTGTCAGGTCATTACGATTCGATGTGCGGAAACTCTAGCGATGGCGAATGCGACGCTCCCGGAGCAAATGACGATGGCTCGGGAACCGTCGCTGTGATTGAGATGGCGCGGGTGATGTCGAAAAAAAGATACGATGCAACGATAATGTTTATGACGGTTGCGGGTGAAGAACAGGGGCTTTTGGGCGCAAGGCACTTTGTAAAACAAGCCGTTGAAAAGAAACTCGATATCGAAGCTATGTTTACCAACGATATCATCGGCGGTGTTAAGACCTTTAAAGACAGGCCCGATCGAAACGAAGTACGTGTATTTTCCGAAGGCGTTCCGTCAAACGAAACCGAGCGGCAAGCAAGGCTCCGCAGAAGTGTGGGCGGTGAAAATGATTCGCCGACACGGCAATTGGGCAGGTACATTTACGAAATTGCGCGGGTTTACTCACCGGAATTTCCCGTTCGCCTGATCTATCGCAGGGATCGGTATTTACGCGGCGGCGATCATATTCCGTTTCTGGAAAACGGTTTCGCCGCGGTTCGCTTTACCGAACCTCATGAAGATTATGAGCACCAGCATCAAAACGTCCGCACGGAAAACGGAAAGTTTTACGGCGATACCCCCGATTATATTGACTTTGATTACATCGCCAACGTCACAAAGATCAATATCGCCTCGCTCGCTTCCCTGGCACTTGCACCGGCAAAACCAAAGAGCGTCGGTATCGACATAACTCGTCTTACAAACGACACCGATCTGAAGTGGGCGGCAAATTCGGAGGACGATATTGCCGGATATGAGATCGTCTGGCGAAGAACGACCGAGCCCTTTTGGACAAATTCAAAATCGGTTGGAAATGTGACCAAGTTCACCATGGAAAAAATGTCGAAGGATAACTACTTCTTTGGTGTTCGAGCGGTTGATAAAGATGGTAACAGGAGCCCGGTCGTATTCCCGCGGCCGACACGTTAATAGTGCTATAATCCTCACAGCTAAAAATGCTTACCCCAAATTCTCGCTTTGGACGTTACCTTATTAAGTCCGTGATCGGCGCAGGCGGAATGGGAGAAGTATTTCTTGCCGAAGACACCGAACTCAACCGAAAAGTCGCGATCAAGTGCCTTTCTGACGAATTCAGCAAAGACGAAGAAAAAGTCCTGCGTTTTGTGCAGGAAGCAAAGGCCGCCTCAGCTCTAAACCATCCGAATATTATTACGATCTATGAAATCGGCAAGACCGACGAGGATCAGTTTATCGCGACCGAATATATTGACGGGATCACCCTGAGCGAAAAACTACGAAACGAAAAGCTAAGCCCCACATTGGTCATTAGGATCGCAACCCAGATCGCTTCGGCGCTCGACGCCGCACACTCTGCCGGAATCGTCCACCGGGACATTAAACCCGATAACGTCATGATCCGCCCCGACGGTCTTCTAAAGATCCTCGACTTCGGCATCGCAAAATTGTCAGAACCACCCGTGTTAGCGGGTGGGTCAAACTCAATCGACTCAAATGATAACGTTGACTCATCCACGTTTGTAAATCGCTCCACCTCTTCCGAAAGCAAAACCTTGATCTCCTCAGAACACTCCGGCCAGACACCGAGTCCGCAATTGACCTCTCCTGGAATGATCATCGGCACAGCGAACTATATGTCGCCCGAGCAGGCCAAAGGACAAGAGGTTGACGCGAGAACCGATATTTTCAGCTTTGGCGTGTTGCTTTACCAGATGATCGCGGGACATTTGCCGTTTGAGGGGGAAACGCCGATTGAAATGATCGGTTCGATACTAAAGGATCAGCCAAAACCGCTCCCTGAAGTTCACCCCGAAATGGATACAGTTGTTTCGAAAGCTCTGAAGAAAAACAGAGACGAACGATACGGCACTTCCAAAGAACTTTTGGCCGACCTGCAAAACCTCAAGAAAAGAATTGAGTTTGAGGCCGAACTTGAGCGAACGTCATCACCGGATAAACCCGCGGAAGCAAAAACACAGATGATGGATGCGGCTACGGATGAAAAACCAGCTGCGACTCAGACCTCTGCCAACGTCAATTCAATTGCCGTAATGCCTTTCGAGCATTTGAGCTCTGATGAAGACAACGAATACTTCTGCGACGGTTTGGCGGAAGAACTTATCAATGCTTTGGCGAAAGTTGAACGATTGGAAGTTGCCGCGCGGTCGTCTTCATTTTCTTTTAAAGGAAAAAACGCGGGCGTCAGCGAAATCAGCGAGGTTTTAAATGTTAAAACTATTCTCGAAGGAAGCGTCAGAAAATCGGGTAATCGATTGCGGATATCCGTACAACTTGTAAATGCTTTCGACGGTTATCAGATTTGGTCCGAACGCTACGACCGCGAGATGGAAGACATTTTTGATGTGCAGGATGAGATCGCTCTGGCGGTGGTTGATGCGCTCAAAGTAAAGCTACCTGGCGGCGAAAAAGAGGCAATTCTTAAACGCTACACTTCAGATGCAGAAGCCTACCAACTTTATCTAAAAGGACGGTTTTTCTTTGCAAAACGAACACCTGACGGATTTAGCAAAGCAATTGACTATTACAAACGGGCGATTGAAATTGATTTGGAATATGCCCCTGCTTATTCCGGAGTTTCCGATTGTTATGCGATGCATGGTTTTTATGAATTAATTAATTCGAAGGAAGCGGAGCGACTTGCGTCACCTTATCTTGAAAAAGCGTTAGAGATTGATGATTCGCTTGCTGAAATATATGTTTCAAAAGCAATTTACGGAGTATTTAGCTGGTCGTTCTCAAATATGGAATACTACGACAAAGCAATATCTCTAAACCCCAAATATGCTAATGCTTACCACTATAAAGCTTCAACCCTGGTATTTTTGAACCGGTTTGAGGAAGCGATCGAAACTGAAAAAAGGGCCGTTGAGTTTGAGCCTTTTTTGGCTGTTTTTCAGGCATCTCTCGCTTGGTTTAATTATTACGCTCGTCGCTTTGATGAAGCGATCGCCATATCGCTTAAGACGATTGAGATGGATGCAAATCATTTCCTTTCCTACTGGGTTCTTGGGTTAGCCTACGGAATAAATCAGGAGTTCGATAAGTCCGTTTCTGCATTTGAGAAAGCGAACGAACTCAATGCTCCTCATATTATGGCTGAGATTGGTCGTATCTACGGCGAGAGCGGACAAAAAGCTAAGGCTGTGGAGATCATTAATAATCTAGAAAGCCAGTCTGAAAATGAATATATCTCGCCCCTAAACTTCGCAAAGATTTACGGGGGGCTCGGGGAAACCGAAAAGTTTTTTGAATATCTCGAAAAAGCGTTTGAGGAGCATTCATTGCGGCTTTTGTTCTTCATGCCTGATCCCGCACTTGATAATTATCGCTCTGATCCGCGTTTCCAGGATATTCTACGTCGGATGAACCTGCCGACGGATGAATCTGCCAATGATACCGATGACAATTTAGAAGCCAAAACAATCGCACTTGAGCCGAAAACATCGGACGAAACTAAAAACCGCACCACGATCTCCGCAGTTAAGCGAAGTATTACAAAGAATCGAACAAAACGGGATTGGCAGATCGCCGGAGTTTTGAGCTTGCTTATCGTTGTGTTCGGTATTCTCGGCTTCTACTTATTCAACGGAGACTCAAAACAGATCGAATCAATCGCCGTAATGCCGTTTGTAAATGAAAGCGGCGATAAAGATGTTGAATATCTTTCAGACGGAATGACCGAAACGCTAATCAGCAGCCTTTCGAATATCCCGAATCTATCGGTAAAGGCGAGAACAACGGTTTTTTATTATAAAGGAAAGGAAATTTCACCAAAGAATATCGGTGAAGAATTGGGTGTGCAAGCCGTTTTATTAGGGCGATTAGTCCAACGCGGAGAAGATTTAAAATTAAATTTGGAATTGGTAGATACAGCTACTCTGGATGTTATTTGGAGCGAAAACTATGACCGCAAGATGAACAATCTCGTTGCTCTACAAAGCGAAATCGCAAAGGAAGTCTCAGAGAAAATGAGACTTAAACTTAGCGGTGAAGAAACAGAAAAGGTAACAAAAGCCAACACAACCAACCCGGAAGCCTATGAAGCATATTTAAAAGGTCGGTTTCACTGGAACAAATTAGATAAGGAAGGCATCGAAAAGGGTATCAAATATTTCAAAGAAGCGATCGATCTTGATCCAAATTACGCTCTTGCTTGGAGCGGTTTAGCGGATTCCTATACGGCGTTGCCGGCGAATACAAATACGCCTTCTATGGAGGCTATTCCGAAGGCTAAATCCGCGGCACAAAAAGCTGTGGCTCTTGCGCCTGAATTGGCTGAGGCTCGCACCTCTCTCGCATGGGTGAAAGACTATGATTGGGATTATTCCGGGGCGGAAAGAGAATACAAAGCGGCAATCCGACTCAATCCTAATTATTCTTTTGCCCGTCTGCGATACGGAGCACTTCTCAAAGATATGGGAAGATTTGATGAAGCGTTAAAGGAAATTAGCATTGCCCTCAAACTCGATCCGCTTTCCCGTATAACTAGTTTAAATTTGGGGGTTTTTTATTGGGTTAATCATAGGTTTGAGGAAGCGAACAAACAATTTAAGAAAAATATAGAAACCTTTCCCGATTATATCTGGAATTATTACTATTTGGCACTTTCTCTTGCTCAACAGGGAAAATATAACGAAGCATTTTCTGCTTGCGCAAAAGTAGATGAGTTGAGCAATGGTGAACTTAGGCTTTGCTCTGCTTCTGTGTTGGCTATGGAAGGTAAATATGAAGAAGCCGAGAAGATACTTTCAGAGCAAGAAAAGATTGAGTATGAAGACCTTGATTACAATGCTGCTGAAACCTACGCAATTATGAATAAAAAGGACGAAGCTTTTGGGTTGATCAACAAACTGATTGAGAAGAGGTCATACGTTGTTAAGGATCTCGTAAACGATCCGACTTTTGACAATCTTCGAAACGACTCAAGGTATAAAGAAGTGTTGAAAAAGATAGGCTTCCCTGAATAAATATGAAGCTGGAAAAAGGCACAACGATCTCCCACTACAAGATCCTTTCCGGGATCGGCAAAGGCGGAATGGGTGAGGTTTATCTGGCTAAAGATACGAAGCTGAACCGGAACGTCGCGATAAAGACATTGCCGAAGGATCTTGCAGATGATATCGAACGGATGCATCGTTTCGTTCGTGAAGCCCAGTCTGCTTCGGCTCTTAATCACCCAAATATCATCACCATTTATGAAATTGGTGAATTTGAAGGAACTCATTTTATCGCAACCGAATTCATTGACGGCAAGACTTTGAGTGAATATACGAAAAGTACTCGATTGAATTTCAAATTTGCGCTGGAAATTGCCGTCCAAGTCGCTTCTGCTTTGGATGAAGCACACGTAGCTGGAATTGTTCACAGAGATATTAAGCCTGACAACATAATGGTTCGCGATAATGGCTTAGTAAAAATACTCGATTTTGGGATTGCGAAACTGTCAGAACCGCCTGTGTTAGCGGGCGGGTTAAACCCTAATGACTCAATTGATCATGTTGACCCATCCACTGACGCAGATGGTTCTGACCCGGAAGCCGCTACTGCGATTCAAAGTGTAACAACTCCTGGGATGATCATCGGAACCGCAAACTATATGTCGCCCGAACAAGCGAAAGGGCAAGAGGTGGACGCCCGGACCGATATTTTCAGCTTTGGCGTACTGCTTTACGAGATGATAACAGGACATCTGCCGTTTGAAGGTGAAACGCCGATGGAGATAATCGCGGCGATCATCAATAAAGAGCCCAAACCTTTGAGCGATTCTGAGATTCCTGCTGATCTCCAAAAAATCATAAGCAAAACGCTAAGGAAAGACCGCGATAAAAGGTATCAAACGATAAAGGGTTTGGTCGCCGATCTCAAGGAACTCAAACAGGATTTGGAGATCAAGGATGGGCTGGACAAGACAATTCGACCCGAGCAAGAGGAGCAAGACACACAGGTGTTTAAGGCAACAACGGAAGAAGAAGAACAGCAGACAATTGCGGCTGAAACAGATGACAGCATCCCGATTATTAAATCAGGACTCGGAAAGGCGTTTGTTGGTGTCATTGCGGTTTTGTTGGTTGCAGCCGTCGGTTTGGGATATTGGTATTTTTCAAGTAGCAAACAGATCGAATCGATTGCGGTAATGCCGTTTGTCAATGAAAGCGGTGATAAAGATGTTGAATATCTTTCGGATGGAATGACGGAGACCCTGATTAGCAGCTTATCAAATATTCCGAATCTGTCGGTTAAAGCAAGGAGCTCTGTTTTTCGATACAAGGGAAAAGAAGTTGAACCGAAACGTGTTGGCGGAGAATTGAATGTTC
>JABDJV010000366.1 GCA_013003295.1 Pyrinomonadaceae bacterium
TTTAGATATTTTTTCAACGACGGCGTTAGCTAATCGTTTTCGGAGAAATGACACAAAGGAGCTCTGACCCGACGACAGCTTTTCGAGTTCTTTGAGTTTTCGCTTGATCAGGTAAACACGCGGAGAAACTGGCTGAACGCTGATAAAGAGATATTGGCCGGCCGGCAGCCTGAAATCTATAGTGAGGCGTGTTTTAGATATAGAAAAAATTTTGCCGAACCTCTGACCCGGCAAACACGCAGAGAGCTCGGCAGCAATTTTTTCAAGCGTCGGCTCGTTCATTTTAACAATCTATCAGATATTGAAATCTAATTCTTGAGTCGACAATAAGTTTAATCGGGAAATTCTAGATCTCTTTAACGACGATCGTTGCTGATACGAGGTCGTGGACAGCGCGGCCTTCCTCATCGATCAAGGTCGTTAAAAAACCGATGCCCCCAAATGCAAGTGAGAGTAAATATACGGATGAGCTTACGGCGGCTTGGTGAAATGTGGGATATTCCTCGCCATTGATGTCAATCATCTCGATCGAGAACAGCTGCATTCCAAACGTCTTGCCAAATAGGCCGATCGTTGTCGTCAAATAGATAAACATGACAATCGCGCAGGTTGCTATGAACGCAAATGCACCAGCGACCGTAAACCAGCTTCCGCCAATTAGCATAAATGGTGCCAGTAGGATCAAACTCGTGAATGACCCGATGATCAGATCGAATATCCCGGAATTGAACCGCACAGCGAAGGGAGCAATATCCTCGATCAGCTCGCTTTCTTCCGTTGCAATATCATCGATTTCCTCGATGGATTCAGACTCGATCTCGGTCTCAAGCGTTTTTTTTGCAACAGGTATTTCGGTCAGTACTTCTTCTTCTTCAAACGGGAGGGTTGGATTGGGCTTGCCGAGACTGGTTGAGATCTTCGCAGGAATAAAGTTCGGGTCAAGCTCGCTGGTGTCATACAGGTTCTTTTTCGTCTGCCGCTGATCAGGGACGAGCTTTGGTTTTGAATCCGTCGCGGTTTTTGCTGCCGGCGTTTCCTTGGCTTTAGCGGCTGGTTCAGTTCGCCCTGCGATGGTATACGGAAACGGTTTTTTGGTTTTTGCAGCTTTCGTCTTTTTTCGAACCGGCTCTTTTTCGGGAATATAATACTTGTTTCGCGATGATTCGATTCGTTTCAGTGCTCTCGCAAGATGGTGATTACCGGTTTGCGATTCAGACTTTCTATTCTTCTCGGATTTCAAAGCGGCGGCGTCGTTTGTGGAAAGAGCCATCGCTACCCCGATGCCGGACCCGGATTCGGCCGGGACACTATTTTTATATCTTTTTTGAACCGCGTTTTGAAGCTGCAGACGCCACTCGGGCAATTTCGAATTCTTTGCCTGAAAATCCACGAGAGTTCGATTCGTCTTTTTTGTAATAATTTCTGCAGTGGCGGATCGTTTTGTGGTTATTGGCTTGGGTGATGGTTTTAGCTTGATCTGGTTAGATGGTTTTGGCATTGAAGGTTTTCCTCGTGGAATTGGTTTTGGCGGATCAGCCGGAGCGGCAATCTTATTTAGCGGGGTGATTTTTGTTTCTAATTCTTCACGGATGGAGTCATTCACCATTATTCCGCAACTCGGGCAAATTGATAAACTTATAACACTTTCTCTATTACAATTTGGACAACCCATTTTTTGTATTATTTAATTTATTAAAGATTTGACTCTTGTAAATTTACTAAGATTTGAAACTTGAAAGATTTGGGAAATCTTTGAAATGATAAAAACTGTGGGGATAATATCAGAATTTACTTTAAGTAGTCAACAGTAAATTGAAGCAAAGAGATGATTTGGGACGATTTATTGAAAATTCTTTCGCGACTCGATCGGTTTAGCTCGATAAAAACTCGAGTCTCGGACTTAGGAGTATTTCAAAATGCGTTAGACTAGCGTTGACCAAATCACTTTACAGAGGCGTTCTGCCTTGGAATCCCGCCTCGATATCATGCCACCATTCGATTTCATCCCCTTCACCTAATTGCCAGCAAAGCAAAACGATTCGGCCCTCGTGCATGTAAGGAAAGTCGATCAACCCCCGAGCATAATCCTTCAACTGAATTCCTTGCCCATCGAGTTCTGCGGTCAGTTGGCCCAGCTCAAACAAAAGTTTCGCGTAGTCTGAGCCGCCCTTCATTCCGCCACCGCCAAACTGTGCCGCATTTGAGGCCGCCATCGCGTTTTCGCGGTAAGACTGAATTCGGGCGTAGTGGCTTTTGATCGTTTCCAATTTCGGGCGCACCGATGGAATCAGCTCATTGGCTTCTTCAACGGTAAAGATTTTCATTTCGAAATCCATTTTTATTATCGGATAAATGAAAGGGGTCTATATTTCATCGGTTACGCGAACGAGTTTGGAATCATTTGAGATGTCTTCTTCTTCAATTCGCGATGCGTATTCCTTTTCACCTGTCTTTTTAGTTTCATCTTGCTGCCCCGGTATCTCTGGAAACGGCAATTCACCGGGCGGCACAAAAGACGGAACTTCATTTTCACCCCGCTGAGATTCATCTTTGCAAACGAGCTCAGCAATATCGCCGAGATCAATGAAAAAATCAGCCTCATCAATCAAAAGTGGAGCAGTGTTCGAACGAAATCCAGCGACCTCTACCCGACAACCCTTGTAAGCAACGGCATTCAGCGCATAAACAAAGTCCTCGTCACCCGATACCAAAACCGCCGTATCATACTTTCCGGCCAGACTCAGCATATCTACCGCGATTTCAACATCAAGATTAGCTTTTCTGCTGCCGTCGTGAAATGTTTTCAATTCTTTTTGGACGACTCGAAATCCATTCCTCCTCATCCATAACAAGAACCCCTGCTGCCGCTCCGCTCCTGCATCGACTCCGGTGTAAAAGAAAGCGCGTAAGAGTCGACCGTCACCTAACAGAACACGCAGAAGTTTATTATAGTCCAGGTCTAAATGATGAAAACGAGCTGCATGAAATAAATTATTTCCATCAATAAAAACTGCCACCCGCCCGCGATGTCCAAACTGCCAATTGGAGCTTGTATTCTTGTCAAAATGCATTCTAAAACCTGTAAGTATTATATGATAAAAGTCAGTTCGCTCGAGACAACTTCGGAAGCAATTTTGCAGGTACCTGCCTGACCACTAAAGGTGGGACATAGTGTTTTCGGTGAAGATTATTTCCAAAAAAAGTGTTTCCAAGATGACATCGACCCGACCAATAATTTGATAATTTATTCTACAAAGTTACCTATTCAAATAAGCTAAAAAACAAAGTAGTTTATTCCCTTAACAAAATAAACGTTTTTCGAAGTATAATCAAAACTGAGGAAAATTATGAGCGACCAAGAGAATAGGGCCGAGATCGAGAAGCTTCTTGAGAGTTTACCCGACCAGCCTGGTATCGAAGCTTATAAAAGCGATGAAATGATCACCTGCGTGTCATGCGATCGCGCAAATCCTCCAAACAGGCTGGAATGCCTCTATTGCGGCGTCGATCTTGAGATTTCTGAGGAGCAGGGCCAACTTATTAAACCAACCTTGCGAAAAACGGAAAACTGGAAGGAAGGCATCAGCCTGATCTTTCGAGGCGGAAAAGGGAAATGGAGCGAAACACAACTTGCCGAAGCCTCGAAAATGACCAGATTAAATGCACAGGTGCTAATGCAAATCGTCGAAACTGGTAAACCGCTTCCGCTCGCCCGGGTGGAATCAAAAACGGAATTGGAGATAGCGAAGCAGAGATTTGGGGAGCTTGGTATCGAGACCTTTCTTTTTGACGATGAGAATTTCGATCTGGAATCCGTTTCAAATCGCTTGCGGACGATCGAGTTTATTGACGATACCTTGCGACTTACCTATTTTAATCACCGTGAGACTGTAGAGATCGATAAAAAGGAGCTATTTTTGGTTGTGATCGGCGCTCGTTTTGAGCGAAAGATTGAATCAACTGAGAATTATAAGCGAAAGGGAGATAACAAGCTTGTTGAAACGACCGAGCTGAGCGCGGATCAAATGTTGATAGATTTCTACACAAAGCGCAGCCAGGTTTCATATCAGATCGAGGCAAACGGATTTGACTTTTCGTTCTTAGGAGACCAAAAGGCCTTGGTCGTAAACGAAAATATGAGCCTTCTGATCAGGAAATTAAAGGAATTTGCGCCGGAAGCTATTTTCGACGAAGATTACCTGTCCGTTCGGAGCAGTCTGAGCCAGGTTTGGGACCCGGAGGAGAAAACCGATTCAAAGGGAATCCAAAGGAAGGGGTTTGGAAAGTTTAATCGGGAGCAGATCATGGAGTCTGACAATTTAGCGCAGTTTACGAAATACTCACGGCTCCAGTGGCACCTTCTTCACAACACAGCTTCATAAGTGGATTGATAGATTTCCTATTTGCGGATTATGAAGAATAGCTCGATCATTTATGGAATAGCGCCGGTTTTAGAGGCACTGAGCGCTGACAATCGCAAGATCGAGAAGATTCTGATCGCCGAAGGGCGGCAGCATCAGCGAATAAACGAAATAATGAGCCTTGCACGACAGCGGAGAATCAGATTTCAGAAGCGCCCGCGTCATGATCTTTCGAAGCTCGTTGAGAGAAATACAAATCATCAAGGTGTTATTGCCTTTACCTCTTCAACGAGCTATTACGATTCGCAGCGGCTTTTTGATGAGATCACCGAAAAAGAGAATTCACTGAGCTTGATCCTGGACGGTGTGCAGGATCCGCACAATTTAGGTGCGATCCTGAGAAGTGTGGAATGCGTTGGCGCGGATGGCGTTTTTATTCCGGAAAGAAGGGCGGTAGGATTAACTGATATCGTCTCAAAATCCTCTGCTGGTGCGAGCGAACACGTAAAGATCGCCAAGGTTAACAACTTAAATCAATTAGTTGACCAACTAAAAGCAGAAGGTGTGTGGGTCGTCGGAGCAAGCGGCGATGGGGAAATGAACTATTATGATTGGGATTGGAAGCAGCCCACCGTGTTGGTGATGGGCAGCGAAGGAAGTGGAATCAGCAGACTGACGGCCGAAAAATGTGATGTTTTGGTAAGGATTCCAATGCGCGGAAAATTAGATTCCCTGAACGTTTCGGTTGCGACCGGCGTAATATTATTTGAGTCGTTACGACAAAGAACAAAGGAATAGAATATGTTTTGTCCAAAGTGTGGAACGAAGAATCCGGAAACCGGAAAGTTTTGTCGAAAATGCGGAACTGATCTGGGAACCGTTTCGGATGCGATCTCCGGGAACTTACCGAGTTCGAAAAGCAAATCCGGTAAACGGAAGAAGAAGGAGCAAAATAGCTGGGAAGGTGCGATGACCAAGTTGTTTATGGGTCTTGCCTTTGTGACGGTATCCATAATTCTTGGTTTTTCAAGCACCGGCAGGGGATGGTGGTTCTGGATGCTGATTCCCGGATTTGCGATGCTGGGGGCAGGAATTGCGCAAGTAATTCAGCTAAAGCAGACCCCTCCGCCAACCCAGCCGAAGGAAGTAAATAATTCACAAAGTGTCTTTGAGGATGCGGAAAAACAAAGTCTTCCGCCGAAGCAAACGGATTTTGTATCCGAAGAAGTTCCGGGTGAGCGATTCCAAACTGGCGAAATGGTTCCGCCGAGCGTAGTTGAAAACACGACCAGACACTTAGAACTTGATAAAGAAGGCGAAACCATGACATTACCAGAAGAAAAGGTTTAATTTATGGTTGTCATAAAAGACTAGTTTGCGGTCTTTTTGAATTAGAAAAATAGAATTATCGATTCAAGATTTACAGAGATATGAAACTCGACGCAGGACAATTCTACGGTAAAACCTCGCAAAGGCTGGTTGCTGAAAATTTCAGCTTCACGGAAAAGTCATATTCTTCATCTACGGAAATTCCTTCGCATTCTCATGAACTTGCGCATTTCTGTTTTGTTTTGTCAGGGAATTATGCTGAGAAGATCGGCCAAACCGATTTTGAACGCAAACCTACTGCCCTTGTCTATTATCCGCCCGATGTCAGTCATGCGGAAGAACACCATTCAAACGGGCGACACCTATTGGTTGAGATCGACACAAATGG
>JABDJV010000394.1 GCA_013003295.1 Pyrinomonadaceae bacterium
CAACATGCAGAAACACGCACGCAGTAAGTGTGCCGACTGTAGTCTAAGTGCATCGGGCTGCAAGAGTATCGTTAAATCCCTAGCACAGCGTCAACGTTTCAGATACCAACTTGCAGAAACTCGCACGCAGTAAGTGTGCCGACTCTTCAACAGAAGCGCAATGGTCTTATATGACAAAAGTGCACACTCTTTGCAGCACCGGTTTTGGCCTGTACAACCAACGCACTCTTTTGAGACGATAATCAGGCTATGGCGAGAAAAAAAGTAGGACTGGCATTGTCGGGCGGTGCCGCAAGGGGTTTCGCACATCTTGGCGTTCTCAAAGTGCTCAAAGAAAACAATATCCCAATCGATTTTATCGCCGGGACATCGGCGGGGTCATTTGCGGGCGGAGCCTTCGCCGCGGGAATGTCGATCAATGAAATAGTCAAGATCGGAGAAAAGATCAGCTGGTTTAAGATCAGCGGGTTGTCGTTTTCCGCAAAGGGGTTGATCTCAAATGCGCCGATCGCACACCTTATTAAGGAGAGGTTTCCACATAATAGATTTGAGGATCTGATGATCCCGTTCGCGGCGGTTGCTACTGATCTTGAAACCGGAAAAGAAAAGGTGTTCAAGGAAGCAGGCGATTTGGGTTTCGCTATTTGTGCAAGCTGCGCGATCCCCGGGATATTTGCTCCGCTCCAGGATACGGATGGCCGGCTTTATATCGACGGAGGCGTTGTTTCACCGGTTCCGACGGAAGCTGTGCGCGGGATGGGGGCGGACATTGTCATTGCAGTGGATGTCATTTCCTCGGGCGCAACTTACTGGGGAAAACCCTCAACGCTGGTAGGGATAATTTTTCAATCGGGCATGATGCTACTCAGAACGGCCTCGCAGCACCAGCATTTTCAAGCAGATGTCGTCGTTATACCTGAGATAGCGCATTTGCGGCCCGATGAGATCCGGAAAATGAATGAATTCGTCGAATTGGGCGAAAAGGCCGCAGCGGATCAAATCGATCAGATAAAACGAATTATCGAATCCTAGATCCTAAGAATCCGATTCAACCGAATTAGTCATTAGACTCACGAGAATTGTTATTACAAAACTTCCTAGAAATGCGGGAATCAGCTCATAAATATTCCAGATATTCTCTTTGAAAAAGGGAACCAGTTTCCATAGAAAGATCAGAACACCGCCGGTTATGATCCCGGCAATAACACCTGCTCGGGTGCTGCCTTTCCAGAATAGTGTCAGCAGCGAGGTAGAGCCGATCGTTGCGCCCAATCCTCCCCACGCGAAAAGCACCAGCCAGAAGACCAGATCGCTTGCAAAAAGCCCAAAAAACAAGGCGAGCAAAACCAGAACCGCAACGACGCAGCGGCTGATGAACACTAAAGTCCGACTGTCAATTTCACTATCCTTGAGGATGAGTTTCTGATAGAAATCTCTGACGATCGCCGAGGCCGCGACGAGTAATTGTGAATCGGCTGAAGACATGATCGCAGAAAAAATCGCGGCTATTATAAATCCGAATAGCAGCGGATTTAGCAATTGACTCGCCAGAAAAGGAAAGGCCTGTTCGGCATCTCCGGAGGGCAGTGTGGAAACTTCCGGGAAATAAGCACGGGCAGCAAAGCCTATCGAGATCGCTCCAAGAGCCAAGACCACGTTCCAAAAGGTTCCCATTATTGCGGCCGATCGAAGATCTTCCGGTTTGTCGATCGACATATAGCGGACCAATATATGCGGGTTTCCCGGAGCCCCGAGTCCGATCCCAAGATAACCGATCATCACTCCCCAGGAGACCGCCTCAAGATCAAAAAACATTTTGTCAGCCTGAACTACGGTCTCGACGATCGGCGTCCAACCTCCGAAATTAATTACCGCAACGATCGGCAGAACGACCAATGCCAGCAGCATAAAAAAGGCTTGAACAATATCGGTTTTACTCACTGCCATGAATCCGCCGAGGGTTGTGTAAATCAAAATTATTGCCGCCGTCAGAAAAACTCCGGTCGTTTGTTCGATCCCAAAGCTTCCAAAGAAGGCCTTTCCACCGGCAACAAACTGCGCCGAGACATACGCAACCATAAATACAGCTATAACTAAAACAAGGAGCCCCCGAAGCAGGCCGGATCGGTCGCCCAACTGAGAAACGTAGAAATCCGGGATGGTGATGTCGTCATTCTCCTCTGTTAATTTCCGAAGTTTTGGAGCATAAAAAAAGAAAAGCAGGCATTCAACGACGATGTATCCGAGTGCCGCCCAAATCGCTGCGATCCCTTTTGCATAAGCGATCCCAACGAATCCCAAAAGCAGCCAGGCGCTTCTGCCCGATGCCACAGCCGAGATTGCAACGACATATTTATTGAGCGATCTATTTGCGAGGAAATATGCCCCAACTCCGGTGGAAGACGAGCGGGCGGATATCATCCCGATAGCTATCAAAGCGACCAGATAAATGACAAAACCGATGATCGAGAGATTCATAATGTCTATTTACAGGTCAAATATATCAAAAATAGTCAAAAGCGGCGCATTACGATATAAAAAGGCCCCAAACGTTGTTTCGCCCGGGGCCAAAAATGTTCTGGTTTTTGTGAGTTTATCTGGGTTTGATCTCGATCTTCAGTTTGAAATCGCCCTCGGTCAAGCCTTCCGCTCCGGCGACTCCGATCAGGATACTGTAAGGGCTTCCTACCGAAATATACTCTACCTTTCTTGTACCGTCGTCTTTATTTGTAACCCGCCTTGTTTTGCTGACGTTTGCATAGATCGGATAACTCGCTTCGCAAGAAATTGACGAAGTGACATTTGGTGGAACCTGCTGCCGCCGCATTCCCTGTCTTAAAGCATAAAGATTGATCGCTTTTCCTTCTTTTGGCGTTACGATAATCTTCATTGCCGAAGCTGCCGGAAGGGTAATTCGATAAAAAACGTGGTTTCCGTTAAACATTTCAAAACGGGTTCCGGGAAAACACGCGACCGAGCTTCTTTCCGCCCAGCGAAGTGAAGAGAGCCTTGCGCCGTCTTTAATGTTTCCGGTAACTTCACCTGCATTGTATCCGGCAGGTAACTTCAGCGGCTTTACCTTAATCGGTTTCTGCTTTTCCGTAACTTTCTTTGTGCCTTTTGGACCAACCCCGGTCATCACCTGGGCGAACGCAAGGCTGCTCAACACGAATACCATCATCAACAAACTGATCACTGATCTCATATAAATTCTCTCCTTAGCAAGATTTCTACTTATATTGTGGTTTATTTTTATACTATTTCAGCCCAACCCATTTCCTTTCTTTTAACTGACGGAAGTTTTCGATTTTTTTGCAGCAAAAAATAAGTTAATTGTGTGTTTGCAACTATTTAGAAAAAAGTGCATTATTACATCCGTTAATCCTTCTCTTACACCTGCGTAGGGTGTGCAAAGTCAAAGACGGTTTTTGGATGAATTAGAGCAGGTAAGTTTAAGTTAATACAGAAGTCGCTCCAGATAGAGCATCCGAAACACGACCCTTCGCGAGCCGTCCGTTTTTCTCCGAAGCCAAATCGATTCGACACTTCTTTTGAATTTCCCCTTGAGGGAAAAAGGTAAATTATTATGTCAAGCAAACTTTATGTAGGAAATCTTTCCTTTAGTACAACTGATCAAGAATTAGAAGATGTTTTTGCAGAACACGGAACAGTTGAATCAACAAATATCATCACAGATCGCGATACCGGACGCTCACGCGGATTCGGCTTTGTCGAAATGTCCAGCGCTGAAGAAGCTCAAAGCTGTATCGCAGAATTGGACGGCAAAGAAGTAGATGGTCGCAATTTGAAAGTAAACGAAGCTAAGCCACGCGAAAATCGCGGCGGCGGAGGCGGCGGCGGACGCGGCGGATACGGCGGCGGTGGAAATCGCGGCGGTTCACGCTGGTAAGCATCTTGGGCATTTACTAGTGTCTGAAAAAAGAGCCCCTGGCATTTGCCGGGGGCTTTTTTTGTTGAGTTGTTGTTTTTAGTCCTTTCGCCGAAGGTGACATA
Organism: Pyrinomonadaceae bacterium; assembly: GCA_013003295.1. Classification (GTDB taxonomy): domain Bacteria; phylum Acidobacteriota; class Blastocatellia; order Pyrinomonadales; family Pyrinomonadaceae; genus Aridibacter. The sequence continues at coordinate 4,015 of JABDJV010000394.1, forward strand.
TTTAACAGCCAAAGGTACGGCGTTTCACCGCAACCCTAGGCTATTCTCGTTGTCGCTTTCAGCGACATGAAAAGACGACGGCTTTGCCTGATTGGGGCAGCCGGGATTCTAAACGGGCTTCTTATCCTTTAAATGCCTCGTCGTCTCTTCAGTGACGGAAGAAAATTCTTGTCGGGCTGATGGGGGCATTAAGAGCTCATTGGTTGTCGAGGCAACACGATCGGGATCTTTCGTTCCGGGTGCATCCAGGAGATCTTCAGCTTTCGAATCCTCGCTGGGAAGCGAAAAATGCACACCGTTTACGAGCAGCGCCACGCCGACGCACAAGGTCACTAACCCGAAGGCCGCCGCAATAAACATCTCTTCTTCTACAAAAATTCCTGCCAAAAGAAATCCGATCGCAATTCCGACCCCGACAAAAGACACAATACTGCCATTTCGAATCCGCCGCATTTTTCTTTCTTCCGGCGTTTCAAGAAATTTCTCCACTTCCGGCAGGATCTTTTTGGCAAACTTGCTTAGGTCGCTGGAGGATTCGGTCCTTTGAATTTTGGCTGCGAGCGCGCGTCCGATCTCCTCGCGCGCTGACACCGCCGAGGCCGTAAATTTTTCAGGACCTTCCAACGCCGTAGTGACGGAACCCAGATCGGTGCCGCAAGACCTGCAATATTGATTTGAGTTATTGTCCTTTAAGCCGCAACTCGGGCAAAACATAGTGTCTCTCCAGTTTTTCTTGGTTAACTTCTAAAATAAATACGCTATTTGATAAATATAGTTCGCAACGACTCCGCTTTTCAATCCATAACGATTTTCACTGACAAATAATATTCCTGTCGCCGAAGGTGACAGATATTATAGCCCAGGGTAAGGCGATTAGCCGCGACCCTGGGATGGTTCGGAGTCCAAACCGACGCTGAAAGTGTCGAACCATTTAGTTGGGGTATGAGGTCAGAATGATTCGGAGTTATGTTCGACTCCTTCAGAGTCGGATCTATGTTTTTAACCTGTCCCTCATCTCAATCGCTTTACCCTTGGCTTGTATCGATTTTCTATATCGCTTTCAGCAAAGGGAGTTTGTCGATTGACGCTACGGCACATGTTTAAATTGACCCTTGCGATTTGTGGGTATGAGGGAGCATACCTGGGCGGCTATATTTTTGTGACTATGTCGCCGGTTCGAATTGTACCCTCCTGAATCACCTTTGCGTTGATCCCTCGCAAGTGGAGTTTCTTGCCTATTTCGGAATTTACAAATTTCATCGCTTCTAAACCAAAACGCTCGACAAACTTTTTGCAGCCCGTGTGCGGTATCGGGGTAACTTCAATGACCGCTGATCCGATCTCAAGTCGCGCTCCGGGTGGAAGATTTTCATCGCTTAGATCCAGATCGATGTAAAGTTGGTCGCCCGCGAGCTGCCATCTTGCCTTTTCTTGCGCGACCAAAGCGGTTGCGCGCGAATTCATGATATTCAGCTGCATTTCAGGGTGTCCGAATCCGTCGTTTGTACGGGAACTGCCGCGGGTTTTCCAGTTATCTCCAACGAGCCCGGCATCTTTATCCAGCTGTCCTTCCTTGAGGACCTCGCGTTCATTAATTTCGGGACGTCTAACTATCAATTCGAGCAAACCGTTGTTTTTCGGAGCTTGCTTGATCAGGTCCAATCCCGCTTCAAGTTCTTCATTTGTTAGGTGCCTGATATCAGTCATAAACTCTTACTATCCGAAAGCTAATGTCGCGTATATCGCTTCCATGGGTGTTTTCCGTGGAAAAAGTTTGTGAAGCTTTGAAAAGGAGTTATAAACGTACGCAGGAGTCGAACGCTCCTCCGGCTCCTTCTTTTTTCGAGCCATCCTTTAAGGATATATTTGTCGATGACGTCTTCCCCGATCAAAACCAGAGTGCCAGCCGTCGGAGTAATAACTAAATCGACCCATCCCATACGGTTTGGTCCCACCCTGTCGTAAAGGCCGACGTTCCCGATCGAGGCTTCACTGATGGGACCAAGCTCAAACTGAGTGCTCCAAGCTGCGGACCAGGCCATCGCCTTCGCGCGGCTTTTCCAATATTCCTTCGACCGGCCGAATTCTTGCCGTCGTGATCTTTCGCTGTTGTTAATAAAAATCCTACCGGTTACTGCTCCCTGCATTGGGTGGGCAACATAATTTGTGAAGACACTGTCGCCATCCCGCCATTTTCCGAGGTTTTTGACCGATCTTCCCCAGTCACGGAAAAATGGTCCTTTGATCTCTCTTCGAGTCTTTTTTTGGAGCATTCGCAGGCTCTGCTGAACTCCGAGGAAGTATAAGGATTCGACGATAGCAGTTTTCCAATGAAACTTATCGCCTGCGTTCGTCTGAGGTTTGAGCGACTTTCCGGAAAAACTCTTCGATTTAACTTCCTCCAGAATGTCGATCTTTTTTGGTTTGAGCGGTGAGAATTTCGCCGCGGGGACGGATTCCGGCTTGAGTTCTGCCAGCTTTTTGTTCAAATTTGTTCCCGGACTCTTTTCTTCAGCTATGTTTTCAGCGCTCGAAAATACTGGCGAAGGATCCTCTTCTACGGAAGCGGCTGGCGTCCGATCGTTTGCCTCCAAAGTCTCGTTTTTGGCAGGATTCGGGTCCGGTTGAGATTCCTGTGAAAAGACACAAGTAAGACTTAAGAGGACAGTCATGATGAGCAATACTAACTTCATATACTTTTGTAGGAATTAACTCTTCAACGTCAAAGTACTCGATATTATCTCTTTGAGATATGAAAGCAAACTCGCCATGGACAGGACCAAGCACGAGTCAGGCTATGAGTATATCAACGGGTTCTCGCCGGCACGAGCCGGAAGATCCGGTCATCCCGATCACTTGGTTTGCCTCGTCCGTCGCGGTTTGAGGTCGAAAAATATATGTAACCTTCCGGGCTGACCGCGACCTCGCGAATGCGCCCAAATTTTTTATTTAAAAGATATTCCTGGCCGATCACTTTTTGGTTTTGAATTACCAATCTAACGATCATTTTCCCTTTGAGAGTTCCAAAAAAGAAGTTGTTTTTATATTTCGGGAACGCATCGCCTCGGTAAAAGGATCCGCTAGCTGGCGCGACCGCTGGAGAATATTCTACCAACGGGGCCTGCATCCCTTTCTTTTTCATCTTATGGCTGATCTTGGCCCAACCGTAGTTTTTGCCACCCTCTACGATATTTATTTCGTCGCCACCGGTACGTTTCTTAAATAGAGAAACCCCATCAATGAAACTTGGTCCGTGCTCGGTTTGAAACATTACACCGGATTCAGGATGCCAGTCCATTCCTTGCGCATTACGGTGGCCGAAACTCCAAATCTCCGGGCGGGCATTTTTTCTGTCTACAAATGGATTGTCTTCCGGGACGCTTCCGTCATCATTCAATCGAAGCGTCTTCCCATTTATCGAACTAAGTTTTTGCGCGCGCTTTTGTTTAGTTGCGTCACCGGTAGTGATGTAGAGCTTACCGTCCTTGGGACCGAATCCCAGACGGGTTCCCGCATGAAATTTTGCCGCCGGTATTCGTTCGATGATGGTTTTCCGGTCCGCTAGTGTGTTGTTCGTTTCCCGGTACCGGCTGACGCGAACAAATTTGTCACCCGCGTTTTCATAAACGTATGCGAAGTATAAAAGTTGGTTCTCGGTAAAATTTGGATGAAGAACGATTCCCATCAGCCCGGTTTCGCTTGAGAGTTTAACGTCCGGCAGGGTAAAAAGAGGCTTTTCGCGCAATGTTCCGCGCTCGATCACCCGAATTCTCCCAGGTCTTTCGGTGAAGAATATTCTTCCGTCCGGGGCAAAAGCAATTGACCAGGGAACTTCCAGGTTTTCCGCGACCGTTTCAACCAAGAATTCAGAGCGGTCGGCCGGACGAGGAATATCAGAATCATCCAGCGTAATTTGTTGCGGGCAAACAGCATTTGGGATCAAAGATACTACCACAAAAATCAAGATCTTTAGTTTCATATTAAGTGTTGAATTCCAAAACCCCGCAATTTTATCGTGCTAAAGAAGACTCTCGTAAACCTTGCCTAAGAATTCATCGATCTTAGAATTCTCGATCCAGCGCGCGACGATAACCAGGTCATTCTTACGGTCGATGTAAACGATATTGGTGCCGTTGCCCAAAAAGGCGATCGTACCCTCCGGAGCTTTTGGATAAAGTTTCCGATCAGTGTTGAGGAAAAAGTTCATAAAGCCGTAGGTCGGACGTGCTCCTGTGGGTGTCTCGGCCAGTTTAAGAAATGCTTCTGAGAGGATTTGCCGGCGTTTCCATTTACCGTTTCTTTCGATGAGCAAGCCAAAGCGTGCCATATCACGGGCATTGATAAACATCCCGCCGCCCCAATGTCCGCCGCCGCTGACGGATTGAATTATCTTTCCGTCCATCAAAACATAGGAGTTCTCATAGCCGTGCCAACGCCAGGTCTGTGAGGCACCGATCTCATCCATGATATTGTTTTTTAAGATCTGCGGGAGCGGCTTTCTCCACATATTCAGCGCAGCCAGGGCGAGCAGATTTACACGAACATCGTTATATTCGAAAGCGGCACCGGGCGCATTTCGTTTTCTCGTTAGCCAGGTTTTGCGATCGCGGGCGGGCCTGTCTGCCCAGTCAGGCTTGCCCCAGAGAGTACCCTCCCAGTCGCTGGTTTGGCGCAGAAGCGAATCCCAATCTATTCTTTTATTGTGTGCGGATTCGAATAGTGCAAGAAATTTAGATTTACCCAGTTTGTTTGGATCATCCGCCCTTTGAAGCGGATCATATCGAGATACGGGGGCCATCTCTTTGTAGACGGGTGCTTTTAAATCTTTGATGATCTGTTGGTCATAGGCCAATCCAACCGTCGCAGTAAGAAAACTCTTGGTGACCGAATGGGTCATATCTACCCTAAACGGTTCACCCCATTCCGCGACGATATAACCATTCCTGATAATGATTCCGGTCATCGCGCCGCGGACCTTAAACGGGCCGGTCGCTTCGCCAAAAGGTTCTCTTCCAAAGGTCATCGCTTGACCGAGCTCCTGGTCTCTTGGAGCCGTTGCCTCATTCGATTTTGCGAATTCGATCGCGGCATTGAGCTTTGCCGCGTCAATCCGCACTTGTCCTGGACGTTTTGTATTCCAGTTATCAGCAGCTGGAAAATAATCCCTCTGTGCGTAAACTGCAGAAGAATAGACGACTGCAACTAAGATGCTTGCTGACAGAAGCCGAATGCGATGGGTTGATTTCTTCATAAAAATGGCTGAAAACAGATGGGTTTTCAGCCATTTTACAATGAGTTAAATTAAAATAAAATCAGGCTGCGACCGGTTCCTCTTCATCAACAAAAAAGTGTACAAACTCTTCGTGCCATTCGGGTACCTTTTCGAGGAGACCGAGTTTCGCAAGATAGGGAACATCGCAATTCTGCAGTCGCGGGGTTTGAGCTCTTGGATCGCGTGAATTATGAAAGACGTCTGCCATGTGTACGGCAGTAAGTGCGCTGAACGAAGGCGTTAGGTATTCGCTGGGTTTGTGGTGATAAGCTACCGCCTCTACTACTGTCCAGGGGATCCCCCAAAGGCTTAACAAATAGGCTCCGATCTCTGCATGCGTTGCCCCAAATAACTCTAATTCCGCATCGAGCAGAGAGATCTCCTGCTCCTTGGCAAAAGCACGCGATCTCGAATATTCCTCAGGCATGTTATAGGCGAGTACGAGCTCACCGATATCGTGAACGAGTCCGGCGGTAAATGCATCGCCTGCGGTTTCCGGTTTTTCCGTGGAAGCGAGGAGTTTTGCCATTGCTCCGACGGATTCGCTGTGAGCACGAAATTCTTCGACCATCCTGATATCGATGATCTTTTTGTCAAATTGCGCAAATATTCCGAGCGAGAGCGTAAGCGAGGTTATCGTATCTATACCTAAGTACATTACGGCGTCGGTTGCATTTGAAACATGACGCTGCAGGCCAAAAAAGGCAGAGTTAACGATCTGAAGGATCTTAACCGTCATCCCTATGTCTTTCTCGACGATCTGCCCGATATGTTTGATCGATGGATCTGCCGAATTTACCTCATCCATTAGCTCTGAATAAAGTGTCGGCAAGCTGGGAACCGTGTTTAGTGTCGAAACCATTTCGCGCAGCGAATCACGTTTTAGCATATCCCGCAGCGCACAGGTTTTTCGTATCGTCGACTGAATCGTTTTGACGTCGCTCGGTTTGGCAAGATATTGGTGGGCGGTTCCAAGTGATTTCATAACCATTGCCGTTTCTTCATAACCGGTAAGAATGATCCTGACGACATCAGGATGCCGGACCTTTGTATTTCTGAGAAGTTCGACTCCGTCCATTCCCGACATTTTCATATCAGAGATCAATACGTCGAAAGTTTCTTCGCCGAGTTTCGTCAGGGCTTCGATCCCGTCAGACGCGATCGATGTTGTCCATCCTGGATTTGATAATGCGGTCTCGGCTTGCATTCGTTTTAGAAAAACCGGGTCGTCGTCGACGAAGAGAATGTTTAGCATGGTTGTTAACTCCGTTCAAAGCGCGTGTGATAAATAAGTGTGGGAGGATAAGAAAACGGTGAAAGTTCTGCCTCAAAATACCTATCGGCAATATTTCGGAATACTTAACTAAAATTATCGCTTATTTCTTGCCGTACCAGTCAGTTTAGAGGACGAAATGATCTGGAACTGTTTAAAGAACCTGAGTTTGAGGTCTTTCCCGATCTACTTTGCGGATCTGTGGAGCATTTCAACGGAAAATTCCCTACTCTTGGCGAGTTTTCCATTAAGGAGAATATCTACCCGGTATGATCCAACGATCCAGTCGTTTTCAGGTTTCCCGGTAAAGGTCACCGCATCTTCTCCTTTCTTGGTTTTATAACTGATGGAAATGATTTTCGTGTTTGGGCGAAGACCCTTTACTTTTACGGCGATAAGATTTAGCTGCACTGACGTTGGTACGGTTGAGATAAGGTCAACATAGCAGAATATGGGAACGTCGTTTGTCGAGAAAATTTCGATATTTTCCTCGATGTTTCCCTCCGAATCCTGGCGGGCCAAAGTAAGTTTCTTAACTCCGTTCTTTTCGGCACTTTTGCTGAATCCGGTCTTTTCCGTTTGAGCCACGGCGCTAACGACTGCTAAAACGCACAATAATGCAGCAAGGATAAACTTCATCAACTCCTCCAATTATCCAAAAGTTATTTAAAGAGGTGCGGGAAGTTTGAGATTGGTTGTATCGGGATTCATTCGACTTTTACTTACCTGGGTTCGATCGTCGGTGCAAAGCAAAGACTCTGAAAAAGGTTTAAGCGTTTCGAACCCTATTTTTTCGCATAGGCGAGTTTTACCACGCCGTTCTCGAATTTCTCGGTATCGATCAGTTTCAGATCGATTTGATTCTCAAACGGCAGAAAAAGCGGCAAACCCTTACCGAGCAGAATCGGGTGAACAAATAGGAAGATCTCATCAACAAGGTTTTTGTCTAGAAACTGCCGGATCAGATCGCCCCCGCCGACGAGCCAAATATCCTTGCCTTTCTTTCGTTTCAACTTCGACGCGAACTTTTCCAGATCTTCGGATATGTATTCAAGCTCATCAATTTCGCTTTCCTTAATTGTCTTGGAGAAAACATAATTCTTCATTCCCTTATAGTGGGTTTGACCAAGCTCGTTTCCCTTTTCGATCGTTTTTCGTCCCATCAAAACTGTATCGACGGAAGCGTAAAACTCCGCCATTCCGTATTCGCCATCGATAAAAAGCCAGTCGACGTCTCCATTTTCACGGGCAATATAGTTGTCGAGGCTGTTGGCTATATATAACTTTATTTTTCTCATCTACTGATTATATCCGAAATCGTGCTATTTTAATCTCACTATGAAAATCCTGAATTTTGCTTTGACCTTGATTTTGATGCTCACCAGTATCGTTTTAGCCGGGCCTGATAAGAAAAATACAAAGGTCGAAACCGCTGTAAAAAAAGTTCTTGCTGATCAGACGGCGGCCTGGAATAAATGCGATATCGAAGGGTTTATGCAGGGTTATTGGAAATCTGAAGAATTGAGTTTCACATCTGGAAATAAAAATACCCGAGGTTGGCAGGCGACCTTTGATAACTACAAAAAAGGTTATGATTCCTGCGAGAAAATGGGCAAGCTATCTTTTTCCGAATTGGATATAACCGTTTTGAGCAAGAAATCTGCAATGGTTAGAGGGAGATTCCTGCTTGAGCGGAAAAGTGATAAACCTACCGGATTATTTACTCTGATTTTTAGAAAATTCAAGGAAGGGTGGAAAGTGGTGCACGATCACACGTCGGTTTGAGTTGGTTTGCTGCGGCCAAAAATTAGACTATTCTCGTCATTTCTCCGCTCCTGTCCGATTCCCGGCAAGCGTCTAAAACTTTTTGAACTTTGACGCCGTCTTCAAAAGTCGCGGATTCGGGGATCTGTGTTCTTCCTTCTTTTAATGCTGAAACGATCTCTTTTGAAAAACTCATAAACCCCCGGGACCAACCGCCGACCTTGGTATTCGGCGGCGTATCGCCCAAATCAATCTTGATTTCGTCCCATTTGTTTGAACCCATTCTGGCGAACCAAAGTTCGCCGCTTTCGCCAACGATTATCGAGCCTTCGGTTCCAAAGATCTTGCAGTTGAAATCGTATTTTCCAGCTTCCACTACTGACAAAGAGACCGTTCCACTCGAATCTTGCGTTAACTCTGAATCTGCAAACTTCAGAATAATATTGGTTTCGTCATCGGCCGTAACAGCGCGTTTGATGCCTTCAGAATCCATCCGCTCCTTTACATTCGTTTTTAAGAAACAAAAAACGTCTGTTATTTCAGTATCTAGGAACCAATGAAAACCATCGATCGCATGTGATCCGATCGCGCCAAGTGCACCGCCGCCGGCGTCTATGTCTGACCACCAGTTCCAGGGGATATTTGCTTTTCCTCGCGAAGCGTTTCGAAACATCTGTTTGAAATGGAAAACTTTTCCGATTTTTCCATCGCGAATCATTTCGCGTGCTTTTTGTCTTCCGTTCAGAAAACGCAATTCGTGGTCGATCAAAGCTAACAAGCCTTTCCCCCGGGCGGCTAAGGCCATCTCTTCAGCCTCAGCGGTGTTCATTGCCATCGGTTTTTCGCACAATACGTGCTTATCGTGTTCGAGAGCAAACAGCGTCATTTCGTGGTGCAGATTTGGCGGTGTCGTTATGCTGAGCAGATCTATATCTTCACGCCTTGCGGTCTCGCGCCAATTGTCAGTAAAATGACCGATTCCGAATTCAGCGGCTGTCTTTTCAGCATTTGCCAAATTGGCACTCGCGACCGAAACTACCTGCGTGTCTTCACAGTTTAAAAACGCCGGTATTTGGGTTAAGCGTGCAAATCCGGTTCCGATAACTCCGATCTTCACCTGCTTTTTCATATCGAAAATTAGAACACGAATGTAGTTTAAAAAACAAAAACGCAAGGAATTCGATTCCTTACGCAACACTTTTTTATTGAAAAATCCTAACTTTCTTTGATTCCGAGTTCGAGCGCGCCGCCCTCAAATCTCTTGTTCTTCAAACACTCTTTGTAGATCTCCTGATCTCCTGCGGACATTTTTAGGATCTTTGCACCGATCAGATATTTGCTCGCCGAAACATGTTGGCCGATCTGCTTATATCTTTGGCCCATCAGCTGCATTTTAACGATTCCATTTGGAAGGCTTACTTCTGCATTTAGAATGCGGCCTTCACCAACAAGGTAATTTTCCTGTAACCGAATCGAATCAACTATAAACCCTACTCCCGTTTCGCTCAGATCCCGGGTTTCGCCGCGAACAAATACATCCTTCAAAGGCATTTGCAGGCTTCCGGTTGTCGTGTCCGGCTCGATCGAGATCTTGACCGGAACCCGCAGACCCTTTCTCTTCGAGACTGCACGTTTCGACATAGATTTCCGGAATTTATTTGTCCATTTTCGTATCATCTAATGTTCTTAGGGGTAGCATCGGCTGCCAAAGTGCAAAGATTATAGCGCTTTTAAGTCAGTATTCAAAGCCAATAACCGTTTAAAACCAAAAGGTTTAGTTAATTTCTTATTAATTTTTCAAAGGCCTTCCCTTGAGATCTTTGAAGATCAGCTCAGGCTGTTTGTCTTTTGTGATCTTCAAGGCAAAAGAGAGTTTACCCGTTTTACCATATTCGGCGGGTGTGGCGACCGCGGTATAGGTCGTATGATCTTCCGCGAGCAAAACGTCATATTTGTAGCCGGTCGTTAATGGAGTTTTCGCATCTTGCGGCACAAAACCTTTATTTATAAGCGTTTCAAGATTCCCAAACTTTCCGTTGTTTTTCATCGAGTAGATCATTTGCGCTTTCCCGATCCGATCCAGCATCGCCTTGGCCTCTTTGTGGTGAACATCCATTCGAAGGGCAAAGAAATAGTTTTTGCCTTCGCGCTTCGCCATTTTTTCGCCGGCACCGTCGGCGACCAATACGATCCAGATATCTTTGTCTTTGCGTAATTTAATTTCGGCGGTTTCGAGCTTTTTTGTTTCTTCGTTTGGGAATTTTACCGTCACCGTTGCAGTATCTCCGGTCACGATCTCACCATTTATCGGCATATTTTCGGGAACTCTTTGTGCCAAAAAGCCGAAATCAACACCAAGGTCCTTCATTTCGCTGTCGGTCAGGCCTTCGATCGCCGGCCGTAAATTGGTAAGCATGATCGCCTCGCGAAACTGCTTGGCCCGCAGGCGTTTGTAGAAAACCCTGACGGTATCTGCCGGTGAATTCTCCTTGATCTTTATCATCGCGCCTTTTGAGCGCTCTTTATCGGCGATCTCAATTCTCTCGGCCTCGGTCTTCGGTTCAGATTTTGAGACCGGAACTTTTTCACTTTTGACCTCGGCCGCAGACTCTGTTTTCGCTTTTGATCCGCAGGATGCTGCAAGAAATATTAGCAGCAGTAGAAATGCGGTCGATGTGATCGGATTAAAGAAGAGTCTGTTAATCGAAAGGTTGGATACCATAAAAATTCTCCGGGAAGCCATGTGCTGGAAATGAAAAGAAAAAGAAATGGGAATCTAAATTAGGATTTTGTTTTGGCAGGAGATGCATCGTCAAAGTGCGACACTAAAGACATTATACCTCGTAAAACTGTGTTGGTAAACATCTAATGTGCCCTTTCTTCCAGAAAAATTTCAAAAAAGTGGAAAATAGTTTAAAATCACGAAACCAAACACACAATCGAGTGGAAAAAATGATAAAAAAAACTTTTGCTGCGTCTTTGATTCTTTGCGGGTTGATCCTGTTCCTGGTGGTTCCGGGTTTTGCGAAAAAAGCGGTTCCTGAGCCTAAAGAAGTCCTTGGATTTGTGCCCGGCGATGATTACAAACTTGCTTCGTGGGCTAGCATTGTCGAGTATTTCAAAAAGCTCGACGCGTCTTCTGATCGAGTCATCCTCAAGGAAGCCGGTAAAACAACCGAAGGGAAACCTTTTGTTTACGCGCTTATATCCTCACCTGAGAATTTGAAGCGAATAGACTACTACAGGGGAATCAATGACAAGCTGGCCGATCCACGATTGATAAACCGAAGCGATAAAAAGGCGGAAATGCTTATCAAACAAGGCAAGACCTTTGTCGCAATCACCCACGGGATCCACTCCACTGAGGTTGGATCAACCCTTTCTTCAACGCTGACCGCGCACCGGCTGGCATCATCCGACGAGCCCGATATTAAGAAGATCCTCGATGAAACTATCATCGTAATGGTTCCAAGCTTAAATCCGGACGGGGTTGATATTGTAAAAAATTGGTATGACAAAACGCTTGGAACAAAGTTTGAGGGAACCCGCCCGCCGGAGCTATATCAAAAATATGTCGGGCACGATAACAACCGCGATTGGTATGCGTTTACACAGGTGGAAACGCAACTCACCGTAAAGCACATACATAACCAGTTTCATCCGCAGATCGTTCACGACATACACCAGCAGGGATCAAACGGCGCGAGGTTTTTTGTGCCGCCGTATCTAAATCCGGTCGAACCAAATGTACCGAAAGAAATTATTGAGGGATATTCCGAGATCGGAAACTATATCGCCGGACAAATGAGAAAGGCCGGTATGAACGGAATCACGACCGGTTCGACCTATGACGCCTGGACACCCGCGAGAGCCTACTCGCATTACCACGGCGGTGCGAGAATTTTATCGGAAACTGCGTCGGCAAGATTGGCTTCGCCGATCACCGTCGACTATAAGAAAATGACCAGCCGCCGCGGGTTTGATGTTTTTAAAGTCTCTGAAAACTATTCGCCGCTTTGGACGGGCGGAGAATGGGGAATGCGCGATATCACCAACTACATGACCACAGGCGCATTTTATTTAATGAAACACGCTGCTGAAAATCGCGAAAAGTGGCTTAAGCGGTTTTATAGGATCGGGAAAGACGCGACGCAAAAACGGGAAAAGGGAAAGCTGTTTGCGTACGTGCTTCCGTTAACTCGGGATAAGAATGGAAACTACTCAGCTGAGTTTTACCGAGCGAATGGATTGCAGGAAAAACTGAGATTGGGAGGCGTTCAGGTACACACGGCAGAGTTTGATTTCACAGTTAACGGCGTCAAATACAAAGCCGGAAGCTTTGTGATACCAATGGCCCAGCCCTACGGTGGATTTGCAAAAGCCATGCTTGAAAACGGCGGATATCCGAATCTAATTGACAAAGAGGGAAATCCCATTCCCCCGTATGACGTGACGTCTCATTCCCTTTCACTATTGATGGGTGTTACGGCAATGCCGATTTTTGAACCGGTGACGTATAGGAAAAAATTTAAAACCGGTGGCGGTTTTGGAAGGGGCAGTAATTGCGGATGCGGCAGCAAAGTAAGATTTGGGCTTTTTCGTTCCAGTATTCCCAGTAAGGATGAAGGATGGACCAGGTGGGTACTCAAAAATTACGGGAAAGCGACAAGTGTCTGCTGTTTTGAGTTTGAGCCGATCAGAGAAACCGAAGCCAGGTCTCAAATTTTAACCGGGACACGCGGCATCATTTTTCCCGATCAATCGCCAAACCAAATTCTAAACGGCTACCGCGAAGGCCGAATGCCAAAAGAGTATACGGGAGGACTCAAAGGCAAAGGAGTCGAAAACCTCAAGCAGTATGTCGCGGGCGGCGGCACTCTTGTTTTCCTAAACCGCTCCTCGGATTTTGCGATCGAGCAATTTAATTTGCCGGTGAAAAACATCGCCAAGGATTGGAAACGAAAGGACTTTTTTATACCCGGCTCGATTTTAAGAACGGAGTTGGATAAGTCGCATCCAATAACAAAGGGAATGCCGGAGAAATCCATCGCCTGGTTTGAGCGCTCGCCGGTTTTTGAATCGACCGACGATTCGCGGGTGAAGGTGATCGGAAAGTATCCTTCCGATTCGGATAAGATCCTGCTTTCGGGTTGGGCCTTAGGAAAAGAAAAGATCGCCGGAAAGGCCGCTTTGGTTGAAGTAAAAATGGGTAAAGGGAAGATAATTTTGTTTGGCTTCCGCCCGCAATACCGGGGCCAATCGCTGGCGACATTTCCGCTTTTGTTCAATTCGGTTTCAAATTGAAACTGACCTCCAGTTTTACTAATCCGTCCCGTTCGGGACGTTTGATAATAGCCCCGTCATTTATGGTGGGGTTTCGCGTCATAGGGATTTTGAGTCCCATCGGGACTGCTGACCCAAGACCGAATTCAGCCGTCCCAATGTGACTGTTGATTCCTGTCAACGAAACCCAACGATGAATCGGTGGGCTATTTTCACAAGGTCCCTTGCGGGACCAGAAAGTAATAAATCCTCGCGACTTCGTTTTATCCAAAATCTCCGGGCGCTCGCTGGAGGCCTTCTATTTCTTGCTCAAAAGTTTGCTTATTGAAACATCAGGCTCTTTTTTCTCGTTAAATTCTACTAAGTCGCGCGAAAATAAGGAGCCTTTTAGTGATCTATACAAGCAGCATCGGATTGTTTCATCTGATCGTATCGATTCTTGCCTTGATCTTCGGGACCTGGGTGATCGCAACTGAAAAGGGTACGGCGATCCACAAAAAAATCGGCTATCTGTACGCCGCTTGTATGACTGCGGTGATCGTTACCTCGTTTATGATGTACCGCCTGTTTGGCGGATTCGGGATTTTCCACGTTGCGGCAGTGATAAGCGCGATCTCACTTCTTGGCGGGATGGTCCCCGTGATCTTGCGAAAACCAAAGAAATCCTGGCTTAGTCTTCATTTTAGTTTTATGTTTTGGTCGGTGATGGGGCTTTATGCAGCATTTGCTGCGGAGATATTTACGAGAATTCCCCGGATGAGATTTTTTTGGATGGTTGGCGTGGCGACCTTGCTTGTAATGGTCGCGGCAAATATTGCATTTGTAGTTTACAAAAAACGCTGGGAGAAACTCGAATCGGTCTATATCGAGGGAAAATGAAAACCGTGTATAACGGAACATTTTCTGATAAACTGTCGTAAAAACAGACTGAAGCGATGGCAAAAAAATTCGATACAAATCCGCTTGATCCCAAGTTTCCGGAAAGTGTGAAAGACACGCAGCCGGAGCTTGAGACCGTGACTCTGCCGAAATCGGGGGGGAAGACGACGAAGTTTGCCGAGCCGCTTGAGACAGAAGAGCAAACCAGAAAACTCGGCGCAACGGAATTTGAAGGCGTTAATCCTAATTACGGTAATGGGAATGCGGAAATCGCGCCATATCAGCCGCAGCAATTCTACGAAGAAGCTCCTGCCGAAACAAAAACCCACAATATCGGAAGTATTAGTTTGCCCGAAAATGTCTTAACCGCCTTGCCCTATATTCCGTTTGCGTACATTGGCATTATTGCGGGTGTTATCGAGCTTGTTTTTATACCGAAAAGCGAGCCGAAAGTTCGCTATCATGCAGCTCAGGGATTGGCGGCTCAGATTGCCGTTTGGATCGTTTTGACCGGGCTCGGTTTTCTTAGCTGGGGTACGGATGTGGCGGATGTCGCCGCGACGATCTTTAGTATAGTGACGAGCATTATGCTAATGATATTCGCGTATAAGGCTCTCAGAGGAAAACCGATTCACATCGAATCGGTGCAGGATTTGACAGATTGGATCGAAGAAAAGATCACGCCTAAAAGTTAAAATATAAAAATGACCTTTTGCTCAAACTGCGGAAACGAAGTGAAACAGGGATTGAATTATTGTAATCGCTGTGGAGGAAAGATTCAGGGAGAAGACGAGTCGGAATCGACGTCGGTCGCAAAGAGCCTTGCGACTTCGCTTGGCTATATCGGCGCTGCCGGATTTGGTGTCTTAATAGGAATAATAGCAATTCTGACGAAGAGCGATATTGATCCTCCCGCGTTGGTTGCCGTGATCGCTTTTTATCTCGTGGCGTTATTTGGAATCTGCTTTTCAATTCTTCAAATGATTCCAAAGGTATCCGGGAAGCGGGATCAATCTCGAACGACTTCACCGGACCATGCGAGTCCGGCTCAGCTCGATTCACCCACGACGAATCAGCTTGAAGAAGCGAAAGTTGCCCCGGCAAGTGTCGTTGAGAATACAACGCGAACCCTTGATAAGGTCCCGATCGAGAGAAAATAGGTTTTCTGGGGTAGAATACCCGGAATGCCATTCGCCGCAAAGATTTTTATATTTTTTCTGATCTTCTGCTTTATTTCGCTGCTGGTGTATTTCGCAGTAGTCAAGGCCTTTTATTGGGGAGATAAAAAGGAGCCTCCAAAAAAGCGAAAATAGACGGGAACTTGTTGAAAATAGGGTAGCTATTTTTTTTCCCGTTTTGCCTGCTTTTTGAGTTTCTTAATGCTCTTCTTATGCTTAATGAAAGCTGCCTCCGTTAGATAGACATTTAGCTCACAAATGTCCTTTACGTAATCACCGATTCTCTCGAGATGCTTGGCGACAAAAAGCAGATGCGCCGCGCTGGGAGTCGAGTCAGGGTCTCTGATCATCATTTCGATCAACTCACCAAAGACTTTGTCGTAAATTTTATCTATTTCTTCGTCACGCTTAATAACCTTTCTGGAAGTTTCGGCATCCTCAGACGTGAACGCATCCAAAGCGGCCTGCAGCATTTCGCCGGCGATCTCTGCCATTTTTGGGAAATCGACATAGCTTCTAACCTCCGGTTCGTTATTCAATATTATCGCGGCTTCGGCGATATTTGCGGCGTGATCGGCGATGCGTTCTAAAATGGGCGTGATCTTTGCGACCGATATTACAAAGCGAAGATCGTGAGCAGCCGGCTGCTGAAGCGCGAGGATCTCGACACTAAGACGGTCTATATCAACCTCCATCTTATTTATGACCTTATCATCGTCAATAACCTGCTGGGCGAGGTCGCTGTCGCGCTGCGTTAACGACTGCATCGCGCGGTGAACGGCTTTCTCGGTTGTGCCGCCAAGCAATAAAAGCTTGTCCCGCAGAACATCTAGTTGTGAATCAATTATCCTTTCCATTTTCTTAATTATACATTGGCCCGTTTGGGTCAGCGCCTTTAGCCAAATCTTCCCGTAATATAGTCTTCTGTTAATTGATCTTCGGGGTTTGTGAACATTATTTCCGTAGGATTTACTTCGATCAATTTTCCGAGCATAAAAAATGCTGTTTTATCTGAAACGCGCGCGGCTTGCTGCATATTATGCGTTACGATGGCGATCGTATATTCCTTCTTCAATTCAACCACAAGCTCTTCGATCTTTTGTGTAGCAATTGGATCGAGCGCCGAGGCAGGTTCATCCATCAGAATCACTTCCGGCTGAACCGCAAGGGCGCGCGCGATGCAAAGTCTCTGCTGCTGTCCCCCCGAAAGGCCGAATGCGGAGGAATTCAAGCGGTCCTTTACTTCGTCCCACAGAGCAGCATCGACGAGTGCCTTTTCAACCCGGTCTTCCAAATCCGATTTGCCCGAATGCATCCGATTGATACGTATCCCATAGGCTACATTTTCGAATACGGATTTTGGAAAAGGATTCGATTTTTGAAACACCATTCCAACTTTTCGTCGCAGCGAGACGACATCGGTTTTCGGAGCGTAAATATCTTTTCCGTCGATAAGCACTTCTCCGCTCACCTTTGCGATCGGGATCGTATCGTTCATACGGTTTATCGTTCGAATAAATGTAGATTTACCGCACCCTGAAGGCCCGATAAACGCCATCACTTCACGCTCCTTGATCTTAAGGTTAATATCAAACAGGGCTTGATTTGGGCCGTAATGAAAATCCAAATTTTTAATGCTGATTTTGCTTTTCATAAAAAACTGTAACGCCAACATCCACGCTGGCTTTTGTGGCGGCTTTTGCCGCCGCTCCCCAAGTGCGCAATAGAATCAAATAATAAACAATACCTGTGAGCGGGACGAACCCACGCAAGCCGCCGAGACGGCCGCGCCACTTCAAAACTTCTTCCGCGTAAAAATTCTAACGATAATATTGATCACCAATATCAAACCGACCAGTATTAGTGTCGCCGCCCAGGCCATCTGGTGCTCGACCTCAAACGGACCGGTCGCAAAGTTATAGATCTGTACCGTTAAGGACGACATCGGCTTGTCGTAATACCAGTTATAGAAACGGCTGTTCAACGCAGTAAACAATAAAGGTGCCGTTTCACCCGAAATCCGCGCGATCGACAACATCGCCCCGGTCGCAATTCCGGAAGCCGCAGCCGGCATCACAATATCCCAGGTTACGCGCCATTGCGGAGCTCCCAGCGCAAGCGCACCTTCGCGCATCGATTTTGGAACGAGCCGGATCATTTCCTCGGTGGTCCTCGCAACGATAGGGATCATTATTATCGCAAGTGCGATTGCGCCCGCGAGACCCGATTGTCTTTGCATCGGCAAGACTATCAGGGTGTAAATAAATATCCCGACGATGATCGAAGGCACACCGATCAAGGTGTCAGAAAGGAAACGGATGGTGTTTCCGTACCATTTGTCGCCAAATTCCGCCAGGTAAACACCCGCTCCAATTCCGATAGGCAGACCGATCAACGACGCAAGCAGCGTCATCATTGCCGATCCGGCGATCGCGTTTCCGATCCCGCCGCCTTCGCCAACCGGCTTTGGAGTGCTGACAATAAACTCCCAGTTGATCGCGGCGATGCCGCGGTAAGCGATATAAGAGAGAATCAGGATCAAAACAGCGATCGCGAAAATCGCACACGCCGCCGTAACCGTAGTCATAATGCTACTGACGAATTTCCTGCGATTGTGAATTGCTTCGCTCATTTACTTTGAATTCAAAACTCAAGATTCAAGATTCGATATTTCGACCCGTCCTTGAATCTTGAACTTGGAATTTTTACGTTACCTTCGCGGTTCCGGTGCCCTTGGCAACCCGCGCGACCAACAGTTTTGCAAATCCATTTACTACAAACGTTACCAAAAACAGCACCAACCCCATTTCGATCAATGCGCTTAAATATAAACTGTCCGTGGCCTCTGCAAAATTCGCGGCCAGAACAGAGGCGATCGTGTATGCAGGCTCAAAAAGGGAAGCAGAGATCTGCGGCGAGTTTCCTATCACCATCGTTACTGCCATTGTCTCGCCAAGGGCCCTTCCAAGTCCTAAAACGACCGCTCCCGCGATCCCGGATGCTGCATTTCCGAGAACAATTTTAGTCGTTTCCCATTTTGTCGCACCAAGTGCCAGCGCTGCTTCTCTCTGCTGAGTCGGAACGACCTCTAATACATCCCGCACAACCGCGGTGATTATCGGAGTAACCATCAAGGCCATTATCATGCCGCCCGTGAGCATTCCGATTCCCGTCAGGCGACCCTGGAAAAGTGGCAGCCAGCCAAAATAATCCTGCAGAAATACGCCAAGATAATTGCGAATAAAGGGTGCGAGTACGAATATTCCCCAAAGTCCGTAGACGACCGAGGGGATCGCGGCCAGCAATTCGACCAGAAACGCGATCGGCGTAGCTACCTTCTTTGGTGCCTGCTCAACAAGAAAAATCGCTATTCCCAACGACAGTGGGACAGCGATTATCAGAGCAATCAATGATGACACGATCGTACCGTAGATAAACGGCAGGGCGCCGTAAATATCCGATGCCGGCTGCCAGTCTCTCCCAAACAAGAACCCGATTCCGAACTGCTTGATCGTGGGCATCGAATTCCACACCATCATAAATATCATCGCGACGACGGTCAGCAGGATCGTCGTCGCAAAGATAAGCAATATGGAACGGAAAACTTTGTCTCCGGTTGTTCCTGTTTTCGACAAGGTAAGTTATTCTCCGGCGGCCTTGGCTTTTTCGCGAAGCGGCTTTCCATCAGCCGTTATCGAGTAGATCTTGGCTTCTACTTTTTCAACTACTTCTTTTGGCAATGGTGC
Organism: Pyrinomonadaceae bacterium; assembly: GCA_013003295.1. Classification (GTDB taxonomy): domain Bacteria; phylum Acidobacteriota; class Blastocatellia; order Pyrinomonadales; family Pyrinomonadaceae; genus Aridibacter. Next base: position 23,410 of record JABDJV010000394.1, read on the forward strand.
ATAATGCAGGGCTTTCGCATATTGCGAACCATCATGGACCGCCCACCAAAGAAAATCGACCAGCGCTTTTCCTTTTACTGCATCTTTCTGCTGCTTGTAGACCAAAATGTAGGTGTAGCTTGAGATCGGGTAGGTATTATCACCTTCAGCATTCGTGATCTTGACCCGCATGTCTTCCGGCATATCTTTAATCGATCCCGCCGCGGCTGCCGAAACATTGTCGATCGTTGCATCTACAAAGTTTCCTGCTTTGTTCTTGATCAAAGCTGTCGGCAGCTTGTTTGCCTTTGCAAAAGCGATCTCCACGTAACCGATCGTATTCGGAGTTTGTTTAACTTGTCCCATTACCCCATCGTTTCGAGGCGCTCCGGCTCCAACACCTTTAACCCAATTCGGCTGCTTGCTTGCTCCGATCTTTTCCTTAAATGCCGGAACGGTTTTGGCCAGGTAGTCGGTAAACACGGCAGTTGTACCGCTGGAATCGTTTCGATAGATCGGTAGAATCTCAGCGTCAGGAAGCTTTACGTCACCATTGTCGGCGGCGATCTTTGGGTCGTTCCACTTTTTGATATCGCCGAGATAGATCGCGGCGATCACCTCCGGAGTAAGATTCAACGGTTTATCAACCCCCTCGAGATTATAGGTCATTACGACTGCACCCAGAACCGTTGGGATATGAAGTATTTCGCCTTTGGCTTTCTCCATATCCTCATCTTTCATGGGATCGTCGGAAGCACCGAAATTAACGATTTCAGCGATGATGTCCTTTTGTCCGCCGCCGGAACCTTTAGATTGATAATCGATCCTGATTTTCGGATTTATCTTTTGATACTCGTTGACCCACTTCTCATAGATGGGCTTTGGGAAGCTTGCACCCGCACCCTGAAGGCTTATATTTCCGCTGCTATCTGTTGTTCCATCGCCGCCGCCGATCGGGTCGCCGCTGCACGCCAGTCCTAAAATAAGATTTAAAGTTAAGATCGTAGCCAAAAAAATTTTTGCAAAAGTTCTCATATTAAATACGGAATCTCCTAATGTGATTTGTTCTTTATCTTTTAAAGCGAAGCGCGATTATAAGTTAATTTGGAGGACGAATTGTTAAATTATAGTTAATTTTTTGCGCAAACAGGTTTTTTCGATGGAGATTTAACACAAAGTTAACATTGTTCTAACATAGGGGGTATAATATTAAGCATCTAGTACTAAAGATAGGTAAGATTACGTTTGAATCGCAGGAAAAGTGCGGCTTTTAAACGACCATTAACTTCTGACTCAAACATATGGAACTGATACACGACCTGGAAAGCGATCTGGCCCTCGCCATTTTATTGGAAAAGAAATATTCGGAAAAAATTGAAGCAAAAGATGTTGTTTCTTTAGTGACCCGCGTAAATGAAACCCTGAGATATGTTTCGCTGAAAGATCATACTTGCTCTGACGATCAGCAGGCATTGAATATTGCCGCAGGAACCCATTAGTGCCGATCGAAGCACCGTAGATTTGTGTGTTTTATCAGGGCGGCCTAACCTTTGGTGCGGTCAATCCTTTATTCATAGCGACCCGGAGCTGAAAATTCCCCCGACCTAAGAAAAATAAATGCCTGGATGATCGGGTCCCCGATTCCGGCAAACCCCCAACAACGCATTTTTCATCGTAGAAACCCTGGCAAGATCTTTATATTGCCTAATTTTGCACTATTGCTTAAACTAATAACACAATATCAATTAAATAAGATAACTGCAGTAAACTTCGGAGGAGAAAATGAGAAGATTAAGACTGGGTAGAAACCTGACTTCGGCGGCGATGATCTGGGTTTTGTTAGTGATGCCGATGGCGGTATTTTCACAAACGCAGGTAAAATTGGCCAAGAATAAGTATAAGGTCCAGCAAGACGTTGAGATCGGCAATAAGTATTCACAGCAGGTAGAGCAGCAAATGCCCGTTTTGAATGATGCCGAGGCGACCAGATATATTCAGAATTTAGGGCGCAGACTAGTAAATGCGATCCCGAGAGAATTTCAGCAGCCGGCCTTCAATTATAGATTCAAGATCATCAACGCGCGGGATATCAACGCATTTGCTCTTCCGGGTGGTCCGATGTATGTAAACCGCGGACTGATTCAAGTTGCAAAAAACGAAGGTGAATTGGCGGGTGTTATGTCACACGAGATCAGCCACGTCGCTCTTCGTCACGGTACCGCGCAGGCAACGAGGCAGAGCGGCTTGGGGTCGCAGCTCGGAACGATCGGTTTGATTCTAGGCGGTGCAATCCTAGGCGGACAAGCCGGAGCGCAGGCCGGGGCGATCGCAGCAGCTGCCTGGCAAACAAAATACAGCAGGGCGTTTGAAAGCGATTCAGATATTTTAGGTGCACGGATCATGGCAAACGCCGGTTATGACCCAAGAGATCTTGCGAATATGTTCAGAACGATCGCTGCGCAAAGCCAGGGCGGACGACCGCCGGAATTTTTGAGCAGCCACCCGGATCCGGGCAAGCGCTATGAAAAGATCAACCGAGAGGCCGAATTGCTTCGGGTATCAAACAATCCGATCAAATTCACACAGGCGTTTGCGCGTGTAAGGGAAAGGCTTGGCGCAATGCCGCGGGCGAGATCGATGGCCGAAATTCAGAAGGAAGCAAAAGGTCAGCAAACTGGCGGCAACACAACCGGAGGCAATACAGGTAATACAGGAAATACGGAAATGTCTCGCGGCAGATACTCCAGCCGTGTTCAGTTACCTTCGTCCCGAACTTTGACTTATCAAGGTGGCAATCTTTTCACGGTGCGCTATCCTCGAAACTGGAGACAGCTTCCGGCACAAAATTCGATCACATTTTCGCCAACAGGAGCTTATGGAGACCAAGGGTTTACCCATGGTGCGATGATCGGGATCATCCAACCTCAAAGAAGCGGTTTGGAGCGCGCGACCGAAGATTATGTGAAAGGTGTTCTCGAGGGAAACACCTACTTAAGGCAGCGTACTAATTTTTCGAGAACGTCGATAAGCGGAAGACAGGCATATGCGGTAAGATTGTCGGGCCCTTCGCCGATCACGCGAAGGACGGAAGAGGTGATCATTTATACGACGCTTCTTAGGGATGGAAAGCTGTTTTACTATGTCGGCGTCACGCCTCAGCGTGATCGATACAGGTATTACCGCGCGTTTAACAACATGGTTCGTTCAATAAGGCTGAATGCATAGCATTCCTTCTGAAGTGAATTCGAGATTGCGATTTTCTGGCTACCAGGGCCTTCAAATCGCAATCTCATCTTTTTAGTAAAACTCCCCCTTTAGAGAAAACTATTATGAAAATTAAGAATCTGATTTTGTTTACTTTCTTGTTTTGTTTGGTCGGTGCGCTTGCAGAGAGTGCGAGTGCGCAGCTGATTAGCAATAACGCCGTGCAATGTTCCGGAGACTATATAACCCCGATCAAATGCGGATACCATGCCGAGGGATATCAGGATGGCATGAATGATGCACGGGCAAACCGCGATTACGACTACAAAAGGTACAAACGTAAATATGAGGATCAGTACGAATCTTATTACAGAGACGGCTATGACCGGGGCTACCGGAGCATAAATCCGAATGTGCGTTGGACGGGCAAACAGAGAGACGTTTACAACGATGGCTATGATGATGGCGATAAGGACAAAGATCGGGGAATCTCGAGGCTTCCGGCTAGATACGAGGGGCAATATGACCGTTCGTATGAGGAATATTATCGAAAGGGCTATCTCGATGGATATGACCGTAGGCCGAAGCAGTATGATGTAGCGGTCGGAAACGCCAGAAGAATCGGCACTTTCGGGGGTAACACGACAACCGTTCCGATTCGAAACAGAGGAATAAACCGAAATCGTCGGGGAACACGGACGGGTACACTGACCTGGACCGGAAGGGTCGATGCACGAACCAATTTGGTAATTCGAGGTTCAACCGTTCGAACTGATGCGATCACCGGAAGGAATCTTGGACAGGGAACAAGCAATTGGGTCGGGGTTTTACCCCGACGGCAGGCTACCGTGGTTGCCCGCAGACTTGACGGACGCGGCAGCGTAATCGTTACCCAACAGCCGACTCGCGCGAATAATTTCACGACTATTGTGTCGGTCAACGATACAAGACGCGGATCCGATAATTATCGGATTCAGGTTTCCTGGCAGGCATCTAATACGCAGGAAGCTTACAGCCAGGGGAAAGTGATGTGGCGAGGACGAGTCGATCAAACGGCGAATATAACGATCTCTGGCGAAGATGTTTCTAGTTTTGCTCTATCGGGCCGTGCGCTAACCAACGTAACTTTTGACCTCGACGGATATCTTGCACGCCGTCGCGGAAATGTTTCCGTTAGAAAACTTGACGGCCGCGGAACGGTTACGATCTTAGAGCAGCCTTCGAGACAAAATGATTATGTTGCCGTTATTCAGGTCTTTGATCCAAAAGGCAATGATGACTTCTATGAGATCGAGGTAACCTGGTAGATAGTTTTTATTGAATTTCAATTTGCGGGAAACGTTATCGTTTCCCGCTTTTTTTTTCGAAGATTCTTCGATAAATCGGAAGATCGCGGTTTTCTACAGAGATCTCACGCTCGGTTTTTACCGCGAGTGGGTTTTCGTCGATCCCGATCGGTATTAAAAGTTTATGCTGCTCAAATAATTCAAACATTTCTTCTGCAAGAAATTCTACGTCAGTTTGAACAAGAATCTCGCCTTCTTCAGCAAGTTTTGCCGAAATCGTTTCGACCAAATTATCTTTGACCATGCGTCTTTTTGCGTGCCTTTTCTTAAACCAGGGATCCGGAAACTGGATCGTTACAAACTTCAGAATGTCTGACGGTACATTTTCCAGCAGGGTTTCCAGATCCAGGGTCGCATTACAGAATTCATAGTGCAGGTTTTTCAGTTTCTGCGTATCCCGAATCTCGTTCGCCTGGATAACGATCGGCTCCCTGATATCGATACCGAGATAGTTCCAATCCGTTTGTTGTTTTGCCAATTGTAGAAGGAAGCGCCCGCGCCCGCAGCCGATATCCAGATGCAAAGGCATTTCCGGGTCGCCGAAAACATCTTTTAGGTTCAGCGGCTTGACCGGGAGTTCGCGATAGTACTTCGCTAGCGGATTTACGTGCTGGTGTACTCTGACTCTGGCCATTATTGAAATTCCGTATAAGGCAAACCGATCACACCGGTTATCAAGAGAATGCTAAAGAGGCACGTCAGAAGAAATATTCCGATCGAGATATAACCGAAGATGTTTGTTAATCCATCAGTTTCACGAGGGTCTTCATGAACATCCCTGGGAATTTGGACAAGTCCGTAAATTGCACCGACAAGAAAGCCTCCAAGGTGGGCGAAGTTGTCGACGTTTGGTATGACAAAGACACCTAAAAATGTAATTAACCCAACGTTAAAAAGCATATTCTTTAGAAACGCGTTTGATAGAAGTGCGCGCCGTTTGAAACCGTAAACGGTCAGATAGCCAAGAAACCCGATCACGCCTCCCGAGGCGCCGATCGAAGGGGCATCCGGGCCGAAAACAAGGCTTAGGATGTTTCCGCCGATTACTGAACACAAAAACACGACGGCTAAATGTGCGCGGTTTGAAAGTATTTCGATCAGTCTTCCGAGCACAAACAGTGCGTAGCTGTTAAACCCAATATGCATTAGTCCTGCATGGAGCGCGGCGCTCGTCAGGATCCGCCAGTATTCGCCGGCTAAAAAGAGTGGTTTTACAAAACCCGCAACAATAACCGACGCTTCCAAATCTGTTGCGATTTGGACAAACGAAACCACCACAATTGAAACGACCAAAATGATCGAGTAATAAGGTGTGATCGGAGTTACCTGTGCAGCTTTTTCAGTCCGCTCTTCTATTTCCTCTTCAGTTACGTATTCCATAAATTTCGGACAAGTTCTTTCCCCCTTATGTCTTTCTTTGCACCTTTGCGGGAAACCCTCTACCTCGAAAGACGCCGACATCAAACAAAAAGACACTTGATTAATTATAAACCAAATGCCTATTGCTTTCAGACCCGCCGTTGATATTTTACATAGCGATTCCGCCGTCAGCCTGGATCACCTGACCCGTGATATATTTCGCCGAATCCGATAGCAGGAAACATACGATCTCAGCTACTTCCTGGGTATTTCCCAATCGCCCTAGCGGGATCTCGGACAGGATCTTCTCCCGGTACTCCTCGTTCATTTCAGATGCCATATCAGTTTCTACCAATCCGAGCGCGAGCGCATTTACGGTTATGTTTCTGCTGGCGATCTCCTTCGCCAGAGACTTTGTCAAACCGATCATTCCAGCCTTCGATGCCGAGTAGTTTGATTGCCCCAGCATGCCTACGACACCGGAGATAGAGGAGATATTCAGGATCGAGCCACCATTTTCATTGCGCATCATTGGTCGAACGGCCGCCTTTGAAAAATTCCAGGCGCCTTTCAGATTTGTATCGATCACCGAATCCCAATCATCCTCTTTCATACGCATGATCAAATTATCCCGCGTGATGCCGGCATTGTTCACGAGAAAATCGATTCCGCCAAATTCTGATTTTACGTGCTTTACAAAATCCGCAGCGGCATTTGTGTCGGCGACATCGCAGGAATCTGCAAATGCTTTCACGCCAAGACCCTCAATCTCCGATTTGATCTTCTCCGCAGCTTCCGCGCTCGATGCGTAATTAAATGCCACATTGCATCCGCGATTTGCGAGTTGGAGTGCGATCGCCTTCCCGATCCCACGAGTTGCGCCGGTTACAATAGCCGATTTTCCTTCAAATTGTTTTTCGTTCATAAATACGACCTTTTGCTTGCTAGCCCGCGTAGCGGGCTGCAGCGTTTAGCCCATAGCCTTGGCTATGGGGGAATGATCCAAAAATAGTTTGAGCAATCGTAGATTGCGACAGCATCTTATTTCCAAAGGTATTTCAGATCGTAATCAATTTCGCTCTGCTTCAAAATACTCTCAAATTCTTGATCAAAATTCATCCTGCGGTGATGTTTTTCCTGATTTAGAATGTAACGTCGAACGATCTCCACTTGTGTTTGACCAACCGTAAATGCGCCATAACCGATCTGCCATTCAAATTTCGAATCGACGTTCTTTCGGGCCCATGTGGTAACGCTCGGTTTCAACTCGCGCATCAAGTTTGGAACAAGTAGTGTATGTTTCAATTTTACCAGCAAATGTACGTGATCCTCGATTCCGCCGATTTCAAGTGAAATACCGCCCAATCCGCGAATCGTGCCACCAATATATTCATAAATGGTGGGACAGAATCGTTTTGTAATAAATGGATACCGATCTTTTGTGGAAAAAACGATGTGATAGAGAAAATTTGTATATGTGTGAGGCATATTTTATTTCCTTCACCCGTTAAACGGGTTCTGAGGTTTATTTTGTTCCGACCCACAGCGCCGCTGTGGGCTAGATGCTGACGCCAACTGACGTTGGCTCCGTCTTTCACCGGCTACGCGGGCTCAGGTTTGTTTTTTGCGATTCAACCCACAGCGCCGCTGTGGGCTAAATGCTGACACTAACTGACTTTGGCTCCGTCTTTCGCCCGCTACGCGGGCTCCGAGATTCTTTTTTCGATTCAACCCACAGCTGCCGCTGTGGGCTAAATGCTGACACCAACATACGTTGGTTTTGCTCTACGCTATGACAGTGCACGCCATATTTCAGGCTAAATCGGGACGCGTATCGCCCTTTTGTTTTTCGACATCGGTCTTCGCTCGTGTAACGAGCGCCAGCATGTAGCCCATAGCGCCAGCTATGGGAACCGGCAAAAAGCCAAACGAGCAATCGTAGATTGCGACAGCAGAGGTTTTTGGAGAATTTGCAGATCGAGGATTCATTCGCCTGGATTTCTTTCACCCGCTACGCGGGCTCTGAGATCCTTTTTCGATTCAACCCACAGCGTCGCTTTGGGCTAGATGCTGACGCCAACTGACGTTGGCTCCGTCTTTCGCCTGCTACGCGGGCTCCGGTTTTTTTGCGATTCAACCCACAGCGCCGCTGTGGGCTAAATGCTAACGCCAACTGACGTTGGCTCGATATCAATTTAAACTACGGGGCACTATCTCGACGAGATCTAAACCCATCCTAACTACCCAAAACCCCTCTCTGAATCTCAAACAGCTCGGTCACGCCCTTTTCTCCAAGCGCGAGCATTTCATTCATTTGCTCACGGTTGAACGGTTCCTGCTCGGCGGTTCCCTGGATCTCGATAAATTTGCCCTCGCCGGTGCAGACGATATTCATATCGACTTCGGCGTTGGAATCTTCTTCATACTTAAGATCCGAGATCGCCGTTCCCTCGATGATCCCGACGCTTACCGCCGCGACTTCGCTTAGGATCGGTGAACTACTCAGTTTTCCGGTCGCAACTAGTTTTTTTGCGGCCAGTGCCAGAGCGACATACGCGCCCGTTATCGAAGCGCAGCGCGTTCCTCCATCCGCTTGAATAACATCACAATCAAGAAATATTTGGCGCTCTCCGAGCTTTTTCATATCGACGACTGCCCGCAGGCTTCGTCCGATCAGGCGCTGGATCTCCTGCGTTCTCCCCGAGGGGTTTGGCCTTTCGCGGCGGATCCTCGTGTGGGTCGAGCGAGGAAGCATGGCATACTCCGCGGTGACCCAACCCTTGCCCTGATTTCTCAACCAATGAGGGAGTTTTTCTTCAACTGTTGCCATGCACAAAACCTTTGTTCCGCCCACTTCGATCAGTGCCGACCCTTCAGCGTATGGAGAAACATTCGGCGTGATCTTGGTCTTGCGAATCTCGTCTAATTGTCTGTTATCAATTCTTGTATAGCTCATAAATCTTTTGTCCGCGAAAATACACGAAAAACCTGAAAGAAAAATTTGCCGCGGATTACGCGGATGGACGCGGATAAAATCAAAAAGAGAAATTCAGGCCCTTGCTTAACCGGCCGATCCGCGTCATCCGCGCAAATCCGCGGCAAAATCTCTTTCTTTCTTCCTTCTTTGACCTCTTTCGGCTAATCTTCGTTCAATTTGTCGGCACCAAACACTTCGATCGCTTCGAGTTTTTCGGGCTTTTCGCCTAAAAATCTTTCGGCAACAAATGCAAATCGTTCTGCCGCATCGGTCACGTAAAAGTGGTCGAGATCATCACATAAACGGCGCTCACGATTATATGAGATTTGCTCACTATTAGCTAAGCCCTTGCTCTTTAGCAGTTCTCCAACTTCCTCAGCCGTTGCCTCGCCTGAATCGATTAGAACTACTCCGTCTCCAACGGTTTGCTGGATCACGTCGCGTAAGATCCGGTAGTGGGTGCAGCCTAAAACCAATGCATCAGGCTCAAAACCGGTCATCCTATTGAGGTGTTTTTTTGCGATCGAAAACGTTTCGTCTTCATGTGTCCAACCCTCTTCTGCCAGCGGAACAAACAGCGGACAAGCGGTCTGCAGTATTTCGGCCGCTGACGAGGCCTCACGAATCGAATCGGCGTAGGCATTGCTTGAAACGGTCGCTTCGGTGGCGATCACCCCGATTTTCGCCGCATCCTTTTCCCGTGTAATTTTCACTGCCTTTCTCGCACCCGGACCGATCACACCCATAACGTCAATTCCGATCTTTTCACGGATCTTTGGAAGCGCCAGCGCAGAAGCCGTATTGCAGGCGACAACGAGAAGCTTGATGCCGCGGGAGGCTAAAAAAGAGGAGTTTTCGAGGGCGTATCTTTCTACCGTTTCGAGCGATTTCGTTCCGTAAGGTACTCGCGCCGTATCGCCCAAATAAATGAAATGTTCATTTGGCAGACGGTTGTGAAGTGCGCGGTAAACAGTCAACCCGCCGACACCGGAATCAAAAATTCCGATCGGTAAATTTTGTATATTTTGTGACGGATCTCCCTTCATGTTGAGCGAAGAGAAAGGATAAGTTTAGCGCGCTGATAAGTCAATAAACGCGGATGAATTTAAGGTTCTAACGGTTCAATACTCTTGATAGTACAACAGCGCAATACTCGACCGAAAGCGGGTCAAAGAATTTGATCGTTCTCAGCGCCGGATCATGGATCGTGGAAAATTGGATAGAATCGATGAAAATGCGGAGCCCGATCAAGCCAAAGATCTCAGCGGAAAACCCGTCAGTGCCGGAAAATGTCAGCGTCGTGTTTGTTATAACCAGGAATCCATCGCTGATCTCAGAAAAGACCGATCCGATCAGCAAGTCACTTTTCTGCTGACCGACGCGGTAATCCACACCTCTTCCCAATTTAAAACCGCCGGATGCCGAGACGTCGCCCGGAAGCCTCGTGAACGATTCTTCCCTGATCTCGGAAACCGGGAACTCCGCATAGGCCCGTTCGAACGGTTTTAATATGACCGATTCCGGTTGTATTTTTGGGATATCCTTAAACGGACACTTCTCAATAAAATGCAGGATCGTAAGAGTGCTGATCTCCTCTTCCATCCAGTCAATTATCGCGGGTGATATCTCAAGTTTTGCCGCCAAGTGAAGCAGCCAACGCGTATCTTCCCGGGTCGAACCCTGGCTGACCAATTCCAGGTGCACCGCCCAGCGAAAAGCCTGATCCCGAACCCCTGACAGATTCTCATCAGAAATGTCATTCTGCACATAAAAATCTTTTAGACGCGTCAGGCCGCTCTCGGTCACCGTCTCTTCGTCGATTATCAAACTAAAGATTTCCCGTAACGCCCGAGCCTGTTTATCAATTCGTCCATTCGCTCTAAAAGGAACATCTACTACTGCGACTGAATCCATTTGGTTCACAATTCCTTGGTTAAATCCAACTCGTTTGAAGCGGCTAAAAAGTGATTCTCAACTAGTTTATTAAAATTTTGCGCTCAAAAAGCCGGTTTACGGTCATCGAAACGACTCCTTCGCTGACCTTCATTCCGAGCTCCGTTTCCATCTCCTCGGCGATCTGCCGGGTGTCCCTTCTGCCGTCGCACTTCTTCCATACGTATGCGTAAACAGGACTGAGTTGGACCCTTGTCTTCCCGGTAAAGTCCTCGATCAGAAGGTCTCCGGTTCTTCGTTGTATTTCGTTTGACTTATCTGCTTCCATTTTTCTCTCCGTAAAAAAGTAATTTGGGGGGTAGCCCAATGCAGTATTTAGCAATGTGCGTGCCAAAAGCGGGAAATTGAGGTAAACCCCGTGTTTACAGGCTTATAGGAGAATCTGGATGAAAGCTGATCTAAATGGATGCCGGGCTGAAATCAGTCAGTCTGACTGATAAGAGCCCGCCCATGAACGGAATTTGGGTGAAAGCTATTAACTTCTGGCATAAAAAGAAGAACGCTCCCGATCTGTTCGATCAAGAGCGAAACGGTTTAACCTTCTATTGAGGTTTACGTGCAGGCACAACTGAATGGAGCCGCACCTGGTATAGGACCTGTACCTGGTACATGGCAGGTGAGCGTAGCCATCCCCGTACAACAATTGCCTCCCTGACCAGCGCATATATTAAACGGATCTCCCGGAATGCAAACTCCGCCGGGATAGGTTGCTCCAGATGCTGTCACGGTTCCCGGAGCGAAGTTCGCTCCCACACCAACACACGTTTGCGCGTGAAATGACTGCGGAGCAACAAGCGAAGAAACGATCGGCAGCGCGATCATGCTCCCAATGCCTACTTTTCTTATAAGCTCGCGTCTTGAAAGCCCGCTAAATCGTTGGGGAATTTCTTCCGATCCATCAAGTAGGTTTTCTTTATCGAGCTGTTCGATAGCAAACCACACCAGTTCTTCATCAACGGAATGACCGGTACTATCTCCAATATTTTTTGCGATATCGGCGGCTGTATTTACGCCGTCGCAATTCTTCCAAACGAGAGCGGATGTCTCGTTTAAGCAAATCGCTCTATTTGTATTCAGATCATATACAAGGAGCTCTTTTTCGGTTTCCTGAATGATCAACTGTGCTGTTCTCGCTTTTGTTGCTGCGGACAAAACGGTATCCGCCTCTTTCTGTGGTTTGGTCAAACTGCAATTCTCCTGTTAAAACCAGATTTTCGATATGTGAGATGAATCGAAAAGATAGTAGCATGGCCTGAACATCAATGTGAAATCTGAATTGAAACTTTTATTGACTGGTAAAACAGACTCTATTTGATCGGCAACATCTTATCGATGACTTCGCGGTCTATGTCCAAACCGCCGACCGTATACCAACTTCCTTTCAGGTTCACCATTCCGCGATGGTCCATCGAGGCGGTCGGTTTATCATTCAGCGCAATCCATTTGTCTCTTCCAAAATCCCAAACAAAAACGTGCTTTTTGGCTTGGGCGGGAGTGCCGTTATAACCGATGCCGCTGTAGTTGTATGCCGTCGGTGTGCCTCCAACGAAGATCACTCGGTTTGCAGTCGGATCACCCGCGCCGGCCATTCGGTAATGACCCCTTCCGGGAAGCTGCGGAAGGCGCCTGTATGAAATTTTCGTATTGTCTCTTGGATCGATCGTTCCCATCCAGCCTTCATTCACCGTATCGAAGATCCTCTTTCCCTTATCGGTTTTTCCGACGACTGCGACGCCATCGGCGATTACAAATCGATTTCCGACGATCCCGCCGGCATGTCCGAAGACAGGTGTTCCGGGGTAATCCGACCCGCGTGCCCAAAGGTTCTCCTTGGTGTCGTAGATCTGAACTAAATTGACGTTACCATTGTCGTGCCAACCCGAGACCAGATAGATATAGCGATCCTTATAGGTAAAGGTAACCATGTCGTCTACTGGCGTCGGCATATCCTTCATGCGCCTGTATTTCATTCTTTTTGGATCAAACCGAAAAACTTCCGGAGTCGATTTCTCGCTTCCGTCTTTTGCGACGGTATAGCCTCCAAAAATGTAGACTGTTCCATTGACAGCCTGCGCCGAGGCCGCTAGCCGACCGAGCTTCACAGGAAGATCCGGAAGAGTCTGCCACGATGTATCACCTTCTACATACATAAATGCTTGCTTCGATGTGTCTTTCCAGGATTTACCCTTGGTCAACCCGGCAAAGGAGAATACGTGAGTCTTGCCGTCGATCACGGTTGACGCTACTGCATTATTTGCATGGGGAACCGTTAGCGCCGCGAGGCCAGCACTTATTTTAGGGTTTTTACCCTTAAACTTTTTTTGAAACTCTGCTTCGCGTTCTTTGAAAGCCAGCCAGGAGCAAAGGTTTGTCGTAAAACCCTTTTTGGTTTTCTGCGCTGCGACAAAAAACTCCTCATCCATTTTGTAGGGTACGCCGCAGGCAGCTCCATTAAGCGCGGTTATTACGGTAACCTCATTTTTTCCCTCAACCCCTTTCCAATACCGTTCTACCCGAAAACGGACCGTTTTTATATAATTTTCTCTGTCTTTTTTGATCGAAACAACCTTGCCAAAAAAAACCGGACCCTTGTGTTCTTTAAGCCACTTCGCATAATCAAAAACCTTTGGCTTATCCGGAATGATGCAGGAGCAGGCATGGGTTTGTTTCGCAAAAATTCCCACGAATGCGATTGTTAAAACCAGCAGTGCGACCTTTTTCATAACTTCTCCTTAAGTAAGTTTGATGGCTCAAAACGATCAGGTGATGTTTGCTTATTAATTTGTGAATCGATAAAGATCAAATTGTATATCAATTACTACTAATATTGCTCTTGTATGGAACGGAACCGGAATAAAATGTGGGTGAAATCGCGCTTGTATGGTCAACCGGCGTCTCGGAACAACAGGCCGGGGTGGTTACTAGTTCGGACTGTTTGATTGTTTGGACGGTTTGGAGTTTCTTGAGGTTGGATTCCGGCAGGAGAATCAAACTGAAGAATTATTTGCCGCGGATTGGCGCAGATGACGCGGATATATGGTCGAATGGATATATAACGCATCCTTTGATCCGGTTTAATCCGCGGCATAAGTGTCTTCTCGCGTATTTGTTGATCACGCGGGTTTTCGCTTCGCTCATTGGGCAGGGACAAGCCGCTGCGCCTACGTCGTCAATTACCTTGAATGCTTTAAGAAGAAATCGAGGATCATTTCACTTGCGTTAATATCGCGCGATACCGTTCCGACAAGCCGCGAGGATAAGTATTGCTTTCCGCCCGGCCAGGTATGACCTCCGCCTATAACCTTTACTAAAACAACTTCGGTAGCGTCTTTTTCGCACTTATATTTTTCAACTTCCACAGTGGTCCCATCGTTTGGGTCGAGATCATTGAGCTTTTTCTTTTCAGGCAGATCGCTGCAGTCGTTGTGACGACGAAATCGATCAATTGTTTCAGCGGTCGACAAAATCTCACCCCGACTCCGGCCAAACCGAAACAGCCGTACGTGGCCGCCGTCATATGGGACCAGCGGATCCTCGGTTCCATTTAAAACCATGATCGAGATCGGAAGCTTTGGCTTCTTGTCTTTTATTGCGACAGAAAGCTGAGCGGTGACCGGCGCCACAGCAGTTATCTTTTCCGAGAGTTCCAAGGCAAGCCGTACCGACATAAAACCGCCGTTTGAGATGCCGGTCGAGTACACCCGTTTTCTGTCGATACCGTATTCAGCCGCCATTTTGTCGATCAGTTTTGAAATGAAACCGACGTCGTCTTTTGGTTTACCCCGTCTGAAAATATCATTGCGCCCGTCGTTCCATTGCCTGTTTATTCCTTCAGGATAGACGATCACCACACCGCGCTCATCGGCCGCTTTTTCAAGTGTGCCTTCCGCGGTGAGCTCGTTAAACTTTGTTCCTTTGCCGCCTCCGCCATGCAGGGCAAGTACCAGCGGTGCCGGTTTATTCTTATCAAAACCGGGAGGAAGGTGAATGTGGTATGTTCTCTCAACGCCGCCGTGCTGAAGCGACTTGGTAATGATCTTTGTACCTGGAGTTCCGAGTCCGCCATTTGCAGATCCGACGCTACAGCCAATACACAAAGCAAAAAGAAGAGAAACCAAAACACCCTTTAGAAACCACAATTGTTTGTTACCAGCGTTGTTACGGATTCCTTTTACACCCAAATATTTATTGATCATATTTTCCTCCAGCTCGTGACTCCTCCGCCATTTGATCTTACTATCGACGTCAAAAAAATAAGGCATCGTCTGTTACTTATTAGACAAACGCCAGGGCATATTAGACGACTTTTATTCAAAGTAGCAGCCCTCCCTAATCCGCGTCATCCGCGTAAATCCGCGGCTGATCTTCTGCGTTCTTCCGGGTGCATCAAGATCGCTCTCCGGAGATACTTGCAATAAAAAAAACGGTAAGCTGCAGTTTGCTAACTGGCCACTTACCGTTATTAGTTTTCTTCACTATCCCGCGGCAAGACGAAATTAGCTTGCCAATCCTGCATGTGAACTAGTTCTTTGGGAAATCCTTATTCGCTTTGATCTCAGCGATCTGCGCCAGGTGCCTTTCGGTATGCCCGTTTAAAAATAAAAAGGTTTGATAGGCATCGATCATTCCCATCAGCGGGTTTGGCGAAAAATGATTTCGCAGATCAACCTTTGTCGTCTTCAGGATCTCTACATTCACGGCTCTGGCCTTATTAAAACCGGCGATAAGATCTTCAATCGATTTTGATTCTGACTTGGGTTGAATTGCAGGCGGAGCGTTGAATTTTTGCTGCCGATTGGTGATTGCGAGTGTGACCGCCAGGTCGTTTACCCTAAATACACCGGGGTTTTCGTTAACAGGAGTTTTCATCGCCTGTTTAATAAAATTAAGAATTAGACTCTCTGACAACATAATGTGTTCAGCCGCCTGCCCGACCGACCAGCTTTTTTCATTTGGTTTAAAGTTCATTTGAGCCATTGAAAGGCCTTTAAGGGCGTTGGCGTAATTCGCTTGAGTCTCAGCGAATCGTTTTATCGCCGCATCGCGGTCCTTTTGGGTGAATGTTACCGGTTCTTTTTTCTCAGCCTGCGCTAAGCAAATTTGCGGCATCGCTGCGCATAGTACAAATGCAGCAAAAGCAAATGCTGCCAGCCTCTTCATCAAAAATGTATTTCGAATAATCATAATTTTACTCCTTTCCAATTTATTTAGTCTTAAACGATCTTAAATGGGCGTAACACTCCCGTAGAGCTGCCTCCATACTTGCTTCATTTTTTTCTACCAATCCGATTATCAACGCGCCTTGAATAGCAGCAACTGAGAAACTAGCTAATGCCTTTGGCGAAGCGTCAGGTCTCAATCGGCCAGCTTTTTTTTCTTTTTCAAGAAATTCGATCAGCCGTCTTCTTATTCCATCAAGCGTTCGTTTGAGAGGCTTTCGCTCCTCATC